>DYLI01000175.1 GCA_020722165.1 Halothiobacillus neapolitanus
GAAACCGGCCACCCGTGGATCACCTTCAAAGACCCCTGCAACCTGCGTTACACCAACCAGCACGTCGGCGTGGTGCACTCCTCCAACCTGTGTACCGAAATCACCCTGCACACCAACGACCACGAAATCGCCGTGTGCAACCTCGGCTCGATCAACCTGGCGCAGCATGTGGACGAAGACGGCCTGAACATGGAAAAGCTGGAGCGCACCACCAAGACTGCCATGCGCATGCTCGATAACGTCATCGACTACAACTTCTACGCCGTACCGCAAGCGCGCAACTCCAACCTGCGCCACCGCCCGGTCGGCATCGGCATCATGGGCTTCCAGGATGCGCTGTATAAAGTGCAACTGCCCTATGCCTCGCAAGATGCGGTGGAATTTGCCGACACCTCAATGGAAGCGGTCAGCTACTTCTCCATTCAGGCTTCCAGCGAACTGGCCGAAGAACGCGGCCGCTACAGCAGCTTTGAGGGCTCGTTGTGGAGCAAGGGCATCCTGCCGCTCGACTCCATCGACCTGCTCGAACAAGGACGCGGCGGCTATCTGGAACAAGACCGCAGCCAAACCCTCGACTGGGCGGGGCTGCGCCAGCGCGTGAAAAAGCACGGTATGCGCAACTCCAACGTGATGGCGATTGCGCCCACCGCGACGATCTCCAACATCTGCGGCGTGGCACAGTCAATTGAACCGACCTACCAAAACCTGTTCGTTAAATCGAACTTGTCCGGCGACTTCACCGTGGTCAACCCCTACCTTGCCGCCGATCTGAAAAAGCTCGGCCTGTGGGATGAAGTCATGGTGAATGACTTGAAATACTTCGACGGCAGCGTGCAGCCCATCGACCGCGTGCCCGACAACCTCAAGGCGCTCTACGCCACCGCGTTTGAAATCGACCCACGCTGGTTGATCGAAGCCGGTTCACGTCGCCAGAAATGGATTGACCAAGCGCAGTCGCTCAACGTGTACATGGCGGAACCTTCCGGCCAGAAACTCGACAATCTATACAAGATGGCCTGGTTGCGTGGCCTGAAAACCACCTACTACCTGCGCGCCATGGGCAAAACCCATATCGAGAAAACCACCCTGACCAAGCTTGATGGCAAGTTGCGCGGCGTGGACACCAGCAGCCACGACATGAGTGCCGCCCCGCAGATTGATGCCAGCGGCCTGGCCATGCCCAAAGCCTGCTCGATTCTCGACCCAACTTGCGAAGCCTGCCAATAAATCAAATCCCCCCTGCCCCCCTTTTGCAAAGGGGGGATAAACCTACGAGGAGACGCACATCATGTTGAACTGGAACGACCCCATTTCCGCCACCGGCAAAGCCGCCGCCCATCCAAGTGTTATCGACAACACCATGAACCAATTCGCCAGCACAGCCACGAGTGCCGCCGACGATCACGCCAACAAAAGCGGCCTGGACGGCATTGAACTCGGCGCAGGCCGCGTCGATGTTTCCGAAAAGCGCATCATCAACGCCACCGCCGACGTGAATCAAATCATGCCGATGAAATACACCTGGGCGTGGGAAAAATACCTCGCCGCCTGCAACAACCACTGGATGCCGACCGAAGTCTCCATGCAGGCCGACATCGCCATGTGGAAAAGCCGCGACGGCCTGACTGCAGACGAGCGCGCCATGGTACTGCGCAATCTTGGCTTCTTCGCCACCGCCGAAAGCCTGGTCGCCAACAACATCGTGCTGGCGATCTACAAAAACATCACCAACCCGGAATGCCGCCAATACCTTTTGCGCCAGGCGTTTGAAGAAGCCATTCACACCCACACCTTCCAATACATCGTCGATAGCCTCGGCCTGTCCGAAGGCGAAGTGTTCAACATGTACCGCGAAGTCCCGTCGATTACCGCCAAAGATGCCTGGGCGCTCAAATACACCAAGGGCTTGATGGATGGTCAATTCGACACCAGCACCTTTGAAGGCGCGCAAAGCTTCCTGCGCGATCTGGTCGCCTTCTACGTGGTGTTCGAAGGTATGTGGTTCTACACCGGCTTCGCGCAAATCCTCAGCCTTGGCCGCCGCAACAAACTGACCGGCATTGCCGAGCAATACCAATACATCATGCGCGACGAGTCGATTCACCTGAACTTCGGTATCGATGTCATCAACACCATCCGCCTCGAAAACCCGCACCTATGGACCGCCGCCTTCCAAACCGAAGTGCTCACCATGCTCAAAGATGCCTGCGAACTCGAAGTCGGCTACGCCCGCGACACCATGCCCAACGGCCTGCTCGGCCTGAATGTCGAAATGTGCGCCGAATACATGCACTTCATCACCAACCGCCGCTGCAACCAACTCGGCCTACCCGAACTCTACGCCGGAGCGGGCAACCCCTTCCCGTGGATGAGCGAAGTCATCGACTTGAAGAAGGAGAAAAACTTCTT
>DYLI01000026.1:0-6412 GCA_020722165.1 Halothiobacillus neapolitanus
GAAAGCCTGTTTTTGTACTATGCCGAAGTGGATAGCGACAATGTGGGTGGATTGTTTGGACTGGAACACGAGCATGAGGATATTCGCGTCAGTGTCGTGCCACGAGAAGACGCGGAGCTCATGTTGCAGCAAGGGCTGATTTGTTCCGCTGCGCCAATGATCCTGATGCAATGGTTGATGTTGAATCATGAGCGCTTGCGTGGTTTGAATTGAACTCGTCACGAAATATTCACTAAAACATATATTCATATTTTCGTATATTGGGATTCATGGAAATCGAAAGCCATCAGTTTTTCCACGCTTTGAGCGATGCGACCCGCTTGCGTTGCCTTGCGCTGTTGCACAGCCAGGGCGAGGTCTGCGTCTGTGAGCTGACCCGCACATTGGGTCAATCGCAACCGAAGATTTCACGTCATCTCGGCCTGTTGCGCGATCTTGGTTTGGTCGAGACACGTCGTGCGGGCGTGTGGGTGCATTACCGTATTGCTCCGAACTTGCCCGCTTGGGCTGTCTCGGTGCTCGACATTGCTTTGCCTGTGTTCAGCGCAAGCCCGCAAGGTCAACTTGATTTGCAAGTTTGGTTTAATAAACCTGAAAGCTGTGTGCCTGATAATTCCATGGAGTCGAACCAAAAAACACTTAACAGGGGATATGCAATGGAGCCGGTTTACAACGTACTTTTCCTGTGCACGGGCAATTCCGCGCGCAGCATCATGGCCGAAGTCTTGTTGAATCATTGGGGTGAAGGACGTTTTCATGCGTACAGCGCAGGTAGTCACCCGCGTGATGAGGTTCACCCGCGCACGCTTGAGTTGTTAAAGCGGCTTGGCTTTGCAATTGATGGATTGCGCAGCAAGTCTTGGGATGAGTTTGCCAAGCCCGACGCGCCGAGCATGGATTTCGTGTTTACTGTGTGCGACAAAGCCAAAAATGAAACCTGCCCGGTTTGGCCAGGCCAGCCGATGACCGCACACTGGGGCATCGATGATCCTGTAGAGGTTGAAGGGACTGAAATTGAGCAAATGCAGGCCTTCCGCGAAGCTTTCCGAGTGTTGGAAAATCGCATCAAAATCTTCTCTCATCTCCAGCTAAGCCAGCTCGACAAGATGCGCATTCAGAAAGAAATTGACCGCATTGGTACGGAAATGCCCGCCGCAGAGTAAATAGCTCCACACAGGACGCAAGGGTCAAACAAAAAGGCAGAACATCATGTTCCGCCTTTTTTTATGCTCTCACCTCAGATTGCGGTGCAGACTCTTACACCTAAAAAGCCCGACCTTCACCGGCCTCCTCAAAGGTCACGCCGTCCCGAATATGATAAATACGCTTGAACGTGGGGATGATTTTTTCATCGTGTGTCACGACAATGATCGCGGTTTCATACTTGCGCGCCATGTCATTGAGAATACGGATCACCGCCATGGCGCGCTCGGAATCCAGCGGCGCGGTCGGTTCATCGGCCAAAATGACTGGTGGGCGGTTCACCAGTCCACGCGCAATGGCCACGCGCTGCTGTTCGCCGCCAGACAATTGGGATGGCATGGCTTTTGAGCGGTGCTGCACGTCCAGCGCAACGAGTAAATCCAGCGCATGTTGGCGCGCCTCGGTGTTCGGCACGCCGGCCAGCATGGGCAGTAGCGCCACGTTGTCGATCACATCAAGAAAAGGAATCAGATAGGGTGCCTGAAACACGAAACCAATCTTGTCGCGGCGCAATGCCCGCAGGTCGCGTACTTTCCAGCCATTATCAAAAATGATGTCCTCACCCAGCGTCATGCGCCCCGCCGTAGGGTCGATGACCGCGCCCAAGCATTTGAGCAGCGTGCTCTTGCCCGAGCCGGACGGGCCGATCAGCCCCACGACCTCGCCCGGCGCGACCTGCATATCCACACCTTTCAAGGCATCGACGGCGGTATCGCCCGTGCCGTAGCGTTTTTTCAGACCCTCGATCAGTATGCCTTTTCCGCGCATCTCAACCTCCAATGGCTTCAGCTGGGTCAACCTTGAGCGCCATGCGGATGGCGACAAGGCTGGACAGAACACAGATCAATAGCACGGCAACAAAGCCTGTGATGGTATCTGTCGATGTCAGCAACACATATTTTGGAAACAGCGGCGCAGCAAAAGCTGCCGTGATTTTACCCACTACAAAGCCAATCACACCAAGCGCCAACGCCTGTTGCAGAATCATGCTGGCAATGATGCGATTGCGCGTACCGATGAGTTTCAATACGGCAATCTCGCGGATTTTATCCATGGTTAGGGTGTAAATGATGAAAGCGACAATTGCGGCGCTAACGACGGCCAAAATCACCAGAAACATGGCAATCTGTTTGGAGGAGGTGGCAATCAGTTTGCCGATGAGAATCTCTTCCATCTCGGCGCGGGTATAGACTGTTAAACGCTTCCAGCGCCGCACGGATTCTGCGACTTCATCCGCAGAATGCCCCGGCTCCAGCGTGACCAATACGGCATTAACGAACGCATTGCTGCTTTGCGATGCAATAACGGCATCCAGCAGTCCGGGCACGCTGGGGCGGTTGAAGGCCGGATTAGCCTCGGTACGGCGGCGGCTTTGCCAGATGGCATCGTTATCCTTGAGAAACTGCGCTTCCTGCGCGTCTTTAAGCGCAACGAAGACCATTGGGTCGCCGCTTGACGACACCATGCGACGGGTTAATCCCACCACGGTAAAGGTATTACGCCGAATCTGGATGCGCTCACCGAGTGCGAAGCCGCTGGCGATGTCCGCGACGGCTTCATAATGCCCTCGTGTCATCTGGCGACCCGCGACCAGATACGGCGGCCATCCGGGGGTGATGCCGATCTTGCCGGGCGCAATGCCCACCACCATAGTGCGCACATCCTGAGTACCCTTGCGTACCTGCATGGTCAAGTAGGTCACGTTTGCTGCGCCGAGGACACCCGGCATGGCAAGAACGCCGCGATAAATATCGTCGTTAAGACTGGATGACTCGGCATAAGGTCCCAGCGTGTCCTTTTGCACTACCCAAAGATCAGCACCGCTGTTATCAAGCAGTGCTTTGCCATCATCCACCATGCCGCGATACACGCCCGCCATGACCAAGGTGACGCCAATCAACAAGCCAAGACCGATTCCCGTGAAGACGAACTTGCCCCAAGAATGCAGAATGTCGCGCCCGGCCAGGCTGATCATGGCGCAACACCCGCAATACGCTCGACGACGTGGATTTGGCTACGGGCGGAAAGAGCCTTTTCGCTATAAAGCACGACTTGATCGCCCGCTTCAAGGCCACCGAGCACCTGGACATGTCCATTCAGATCGGACGCACCAAGCCTGATGGGCGTAAAGCTTAATGCGCCGTCAGCAATGCGCCAGACTCCCGCCTTGTTACCGTTGCGACGGATGGCGGCATTCGGAATGACCAGCGCAGATGCAAGCTCAGGCAAATTAATCGTGACCTCGGCCAGTTCGCCCAAGGGCGGCAAAGGCTGAGGTATGAGATCAAACACCACCTTGGCCAGCATTTCTTCAGTAACCACATCCGCTTTGGGTTCGATGCGCAACACGCGCCCCGCTAGTGCAGCGCCTTCACGCGAGCGCAATACGACTTGCGCCGACAAGTCGCTGACAAGACCCAATGCGCTTATCTGGTCGAAGCGCACATTGAACCACAAGCTTGTGGGGTCAATGATCTCGATAACGGACTGCCCCGCCACCATTGTGGTTCCAGGATCGGCATCACGCGCAACAATCACGCCATTAGCGGGTGCAATCAGGCGCAAATTATTGCGCTGAGTCACCAGCGCATCGCGGTCTGAGCGCGCTCGGGCGAGCTCCTCTTTGGCCGCAGACAGCGTGGCGTTGGCAATCTGCAACTCCTGCCGCTTGGTGGTAACAAATTCCTCGCTGGTCAAGCGAGCGGGGAGTAGTTGCTCATAGCGGCGTGCCTGCGACTGGGCGTAGGCTTGCCGAGCCTCGAACTCGTGCAAGGCGGCTTCTGCGCGCCGATGGGCAAAGTCCTGCGAGCGCACCCGATCATCGAGATCCACCGCGTCCATCTCGCCGAGCACTTGCCCCGCCTTGACCCAATCACCGACCTGCACATCCAGATATTTGATCCTTCCGGCCAACGTTGGGCCAATTTTGTAGGTGTAGCGTGCCTCGACCGTACCGATGCCGAACAATGCTGGGGTAATGGCGCGTGATTCCACCGTAGTCAGGGTCACGGCAACCGGGGCAAGTGGGCCGGAGCGCAGACCGACATAAATGAAAAGCACGAGCAAGGGCACAAGCACGACCAGCAAGCCAAGCGTGCGACCTGTCGGGAAGAATGATTTCATAGGTAATTCCTGATGGACGGTCGTAATTTTTTTTGGCTAATGGTTAATGCCTAGCTGCCAGAACGTCTCAAGTCCGAAAGGTTGCTATCTGCATTGTAGTTGCGAATTTATTCGCATTAAAGCGCCCAATCAAGGTTTGGACGACATTGCTCTGCTCTCATACCAGCCGCGCGAGCGATTGACGATGGCGACTACCGACAACATCACCGGTACCTCAACCAGCACACCGACTGCGGTTGCCAGCGCGGCACCGGATTGCAGGCCAAACAAGCTGATCGCTGCGGCCACCGCTAGTTCGAAGAAGTTGCTCGCGCCGATCAAAGCCGCTGGTCCGGCCACGCAGTGCGCCACACCAAAGCGTCGACTTAGCCAATAGGCCAGACCGGCATTGAAATACACCTGAAACAGAATCGGCACGGCCAGCAGGGCAATAATCAGCGGCTGCCGGATAATCTGTTCGCCCTGAAAGCCGAACAGCAACACCAAGGTAGCCAGCAGGGCGAACAGAGACAACGGTTGCAGCACTTTAAGCACGCCGTCCATCGCTTCTTCGCCGCCACGCACCAGTAGCATCCGCCGCCAAAGTTGGGCAAGCACCACCGGCACGATGATATACAGCAGCACCGAGAGCAGCAGGGTGTCCCAAGGCACCGTAATCGCGGCCATACCCAGCAGCAGTCCAACCAGCGGTGCAAAAGCGAAGATCATGATGACATCGTTGAGCGCCACTTGGGTCAGGGTGAAATTCGGCTCGCCGCCGGTCAGGCGGCTCCAGACGAACACCATTGCGGTGCAGGGTGCGGCGGCGAGCAGGATCAGCCCGGCAACATAGCTATCGAGCTGATCGGCGGGCAGCCAAGCGGCGAACAGGCCATAAATGAAAATCGCGGCGAACAGCGCCATCGAAAACGGCTTCACGCCCCAGTTGATGAACAAAGTCACACCGATACCACGCCAATGCTTACCAACTTCGTGCAGTGCGCCGAAGTCGATCTTCAAAAGCATGGGAATAATCATCAGCCAGATCAGCGCCGCAACAGGCAGATTGACATGCGCCACTTCCATCCGGCCGATGCTTGCAAACACACCGGGCATGAGATGTCCCAAGCCAATGCCGACCAGAATGCACAATGCCACCCACAGGCTGAGATAGCGCTCGAACAGGTTCATCGACTGACCGGCGGCCTTGCGTGCAGTGACTTCACATTGAGCAGACATTGGCTGATTTCTCCGGGTATAACGAGCTGTTGCCAAAGCTAGGTTGCAGGGTGGCGTGGTCGATGTGGAAGCGTTCGTGCAGCATGTCTTGCGCTGAATGCAGGACGCGCTCCCAGTCGCGCGCCTCACGTACAACCAATTCGGCCGTAAGGCCTATGATCTTACTGTTGATGCGCCAGACGTGAACATGCCGCGTCTGTTCGATGCCATCAAGGGCGTTCAGCTCCTCCCGCACCATCTCCAGATCGAGATCCAGCGGCACGCCGTCCAGTAGCTGATGCACCGCCTCGCGCAGCAGCCTGAGCGCGGAAAAGCCGATCAGACCGCAAATCAGCAGCGAAAGCACGGGGTCGAGCCAGTACCAGTCCGCAAACAGCAGCACCACGCCGGTGACTAGGGCAACGATGGAGCCGAGAATGTCGCCCATCACATGCAGCAAGGCACCGCGCACATTAATGCTGTATGCCGCTGGCCACAGCAGACGGGCAACGCCAATATTGACCAGCAGGCCGATCAGCGCTACCCAGGCGATCACCTGAGCATTGACGACCGGCGGAGATTGCAAGCGTATCACCGCCTCGTAGGCGATCATGGCGACCACGATCAGCATGAGCACGGCATTGAGCAGCGCACCGAGCATTTCCACCCGTCCGAAGCCGAAGGAATGGCGCTGATCCGCCGAGCGCTGCGCCAATAGCGCGGCGACGGCGGCAAGCCCGAGCGCGAAGGCATCGGTGACCATGTGCGCCGCATCGCCCAACAGCACCAGCGCACCCGACCACCAGCCAGCCGCTGCCTCGACCAGGGCGAAGCCGAGGGTGAGCGCGACCGCCAGCCAAAGCACACGTGCCGGAGCTTGGGTATGACT
>DYLI01000026.1:6512-8116 GCA_020722165.1 Halothiobacillus neapolitanus
TCCATGCGCTCCTTCAGGGTTTTTTTCAGTGTATCGATCTGCTGCGCGCCGACTTTTTTCTGCGTGGCGACGGTGCCTTCAAAAGCAATCACTTCCGCGCCCTTGCTGGCGAAATACACATTACCCAACCAGCGGTGATCCTGGCTGCCGGTATTGATGACCCATTTCACCGGGGTCTTGGTCACACCGGCAATGGCTTTTTCAATGCGCGTCGCGCCAATCTTGCTCGCGCCGGAGTCGATCAGGATTACACCATCCTTGGCAAGGATAAAGGCCTGGTTGTTGTTGAGGCCGTCATTGTCGTAAGCACGGTCATCAATTTCGCCGACAATGGCGTACACATGCTCGTTGACCTTGGTCACGTTGAGCGGTGCGTCGGAGGCATGTACGCCGAAGCTTGCGAACATGGCGGCGGAAATGAGCAGGGTTTTGTACATGGCTGACCTCGACGGGTTGTAAAAAATCTTTCACCTGACATGGTATCCGAAAAAACGTATATTCGGCTTATCGAATGTTTTTATGGAAAAAAGAGGGTTTAGGTATGACTGTGCGTGTAGCTATCAATGGTTTTGGTCGTATGGGGCGTTTGGGTTTGCGTGCCGCATGGGGCGGGGCTGATATTGAGATTGTGCACATCAATGAGATCAGCGCCGATGCACCGTCCTTGGCACATTTGCTGAAATACGATTCGGTGCATGGCCGCTTTGGACACGCGGTTGGTAGCGAGGCCGAGGCGATTATTATTGATGGCAAGCGTATTTCGTACAGCATGGAAAAAGACCCAGCCAAGATTGATTGGGCGGGCTTGGGTGTAGACATTGTGGTTGAGGCTACCGGCAAGTTGCGCACGGTCGAACAGATTCAGCCGCACTTTGAGCGTGGTGCGAAAAAGGTTGTCGTGGCCGCGCCCGTGGTCGGCGCGCTGAATATTGTTATGGGTATCAACGATCAACGTTACGATGCTGCGACACACCATCTGGTCACGGCGGCATCGTGTACAACCAACTGCTTAGCGCCTGTTGTTAAAGTAATGCACGAACATATTGGCATCCTGCACGGCACCATGACCACGCTGCATGACCTTACCAACACCCAGACTCTAGTCGACAAGGGGCATAAGGATTTGCGCCGCGCGCGTGCCAGCGCCTTGTCACTGATTCCCACCACCACCGGGTCGGCCAAGGCCATCGGCGAGATTTTCCCGGAACTCAACGGCAAGCTAAACGGTCATGCGGTGCGCGTGCCGCTGATGAACGCATCCTTGACTGATTTTGTATTTGAAGCGGCACGCCCGACCACGGCGGAAGAGGTGAATGCCTTGCTCAAAGCGGCTGCCGCGAATGAGCTTAAGGGTATTTTGGGCTTTGAAGAGCTGCCGCTGGTGTCCGTCGATTTTAAAGGCGACCCTCATTCGGCGATTGTGGATGCGCTGTGTACGCTGGTGATCGACGGCACGCAGGTGAAAGTCATGGCTTGGTACGACAACGAATGGGGTTATGTGAACCGCATGATGGAGCTGGTGGCGAAGGTTGCGCGAGCTTTTTAAATCGTTACCAAAGAGATCACAGAGGGCTGCGTAGGAGCGCCGTCTTGGCGCGAAAACA
>DYLI01000026.1:8216-10675 GCA_020722165.1 Halothiobacillus neapolitanus
GCTGCTCGCCGTGGGCTTGGCGGTCACGCTAACCCTGCCGGGCGGGCTGGGCGTGGTCAAAGGCAAGCCGGGATTCGGGCAGATATTTTCCAATACTCCGGCGATTAATTGGCTCGCCGGGGCGCGTTTCTTTCTGTTTGGCGCGCGGGACGTGTGGTTTGTAGTCGGCCTGCCGGTGTATCTGCATTCGGTACTTGGCTGGGGCTTTGCCGAAGTTGGCGGCTTTATGGCGCTGTGGGTGATCGGCTATGGTTTTGTGCAGGCCGCCACGCCGGGCTTGTGGCGCAAGCCGGGGCGCTCCCCCGGACGCGGTGTGGTGGTGGCGGGTGCGCTTGCGCTCGCATTCATTCCGCTCAGCATGGTGTGGGCCTTGAACCAGGGGTTTGACCCAACACTGATTGTGATTGGCGGGCTGGCGTTGTTCGGCGTCCTTTTCGCCCTCAATTCTTCTGTACATTCCTACCTTATCCTCGCCTACGCCGAAGGTGACAAGGTGGCGATGAAGGTCGGTTTTTACTACATGGCCAATGCTGGCGGACGCTTGGCCGGAACGGTGCTTTCCGGCTGGGCGTACACGGAATGGGGGCTGGAGGGATGCTTGGTGGCCTCCAGTCTTTTGTTGTTGGCCGCAGCAGGCTTGTCCGTCAGTTTGCCCAAAGCCCCGATTCAGCCCGGCCAGTCTTGAGTGACCGACCACGCATCGGCACGTCGCTTAGCGGTGCAATCTTCGGTGGGTGTGCCCATCGCAAGATAGCCATACAGTTTTTCCGAAGCCTGCAAGCCAAGCTGTTCAAGCAGCCAGCGGTCTTGGCAACGCTCCCCTGATAGCCAAATACTGCCATAGCCCAATGCTTGCGCCATCAGTTGCATGTGCTCTGCCGCCGCGCCGAGCGACATCATTTGCTCCCATTCCGGCACTTTGGGGTTGGGCTGCGGCGAGGCGATCAACAAAATCAGCAAAGGCGAGCGCGTGGGTTTGCTGCGTTCACGCTCGATAAGCTCCGCGCTGGCAGAGGGGTTGCGGCGCGTGAAGCCTTCGGCAAATAAATCCCCCAAACGCGCCAAAGCCGCACCGCGCACCAGCAAAAAACGCCACGGCCGCATATTGCCGTGATCGGGCGCACTCATGGCGGCGCGCAGAATTAAATCCAGATGTTCACCCTCCGGTGCGGGTTCAGCATGGTATTTGGCGGGCGTGGATTGGCGTTGCAGAATGAAATTGGCAGCCATGGGAATGTTCATTGTGGGTACTTTTATGGGTTTATATTGTTGACGCCGTGTGATGGGCATAACGGCTATTCATTTGAAAAATTTAGCAAATCAAGTAGTGCGAATTAATAGCTTAACAATAACGTTTTTTTGCATATCTTGAACAAGAATATGGTAAGTATCCAGATCAAAGTTAAGTTTATTTTGATTAAGCGGCCAAGGTAGAAACCAGTACCGCGCGCCGGCGTGCGCGCAAGCTTGCAGCAACGCGAGGTTATCGCCCAAGCGCAAATCATTACGAAACCAATACAGGACGGCGTTCATGCAGGTTATTTTTTTCAAAAAGTTAGCGCCAGCCTTGCAGCCAGCGGCTTGAGTCGCTTAGTTCTTGCCACAGCAGGCGCTCGATGCGGTGCGTCATTACGGCTTCCAGTTCGACCCACTCGATGGGCGCACGCGGGTCGTCGGGTTGATGCACTTTAAGCACAAGAAAGTGTTTTTCTTTTGCAACAGGCTGCGCTGCCGTCCATTTGCTTAAAAGCAGTTTGCGCGGATTGATGCGTGGCGTGGTTTGCTGCGTCATGAGGCGGATTCAATCAAGATCATTGGCAAGATAAAAACCCATTTTGCGCACGCAAACATCAGCATCAAACGCGCGGCCAAGCGCAACCACGGCGAGGGTTTTGATTTTTTGTAACTCCAAGGGCTGCGTGGTTGAGTGTGACTCGAAATCGCTGAATGGCAAAAAGACCATTTTCCATTGATTATTGGCAAAAAAACTGTGGCGGTACGACTGCCAGGGCAACCAAAGTTGGGTGGTGCGCAGGTGCAGGTTGTAATCTTCACGGTTGCCGCGCACTTCGAGGTACACCCCGTGCATCATGGCGGCGGTATCTCCAGTATTCGGTGGCAGCGGCCACTTCATTTGTACAAAACCGCCCCTGTTTTCGAGCGATACGCGTCCACTCAAACACGCGCCAAAGCCGTGGGGGTCAACCTGTAAATGTGCCACCGAGAGGCCGCCCATGACCCGATCATCTGCCGTTTGCCAGCGCGACGGCAAGGCAGAATCGTCAGCAATATAAAGCGGGAATAAATGACGGTTGGAGTCCATAAAAGTCACCAGCAAGGCTTGAGTGGAAGGCGATAAACCTGTCGGCGGGGCATGGAACTTTGATGCGGACAATCGCGGTGCTTTTGATGCACGCGGGCCTGGATTCTTGCCCGAGCCACAGTATTTCCCTCCCGAT
>DYLI01000026.1:10775-16158 GCA_020722165.1 Halothiobacillus neapolitanus
ATCGATCCGATGCGCGTATGCCGTGCGGCGGAAGCGGCTTTTCATGCGGGTCATGCACCTCTCGCTGCGGTGGAGGGTTTTATTCGGCAGATTCTGGGCTGGCGCGAATATGTGCGCGGGCTGTATCACCTGTGGATGCCCGACTGGCTGGACTGGAATGCACTGGAGGCGCATCAGCCCTTGCCCGCGTTTTTCTGGACGGGCGAGACCGAAATGGCATGTATGCGCGATACGTTGCAGCAAACTTTGCGCTATGGCTACGCGCACCATATTCAACGCCTGATGGTCACTGGGTTGTTTTGTTTGCTGCTCGGTGTTGAGCCGCGCCGCGTGCATGAGTGGTATCTGGCCGTGTATGTCGATGCGGTGGAGTGGGTTGAGTTGCCCAATGTGCTGGGCATGAGCCAACACGCCGACGGCGGGCGCATGGCTTCCAAACCGTATATCGCCAGCGGCAAATACATTGAACGCATGAGTAATTATTGTTCAAAGTGCCGCTTTAAGCTCGACAAGGCCACGGGCGAACAAGCCTGCCCGATAACAACCTTGTATTGGGATTTTTTAGCCCGCCACGAAGAGCGCTATGCCCGCCATCCACGCCTTGCGCAGCAGGTGCGCAATCTGGCGCGTAAATCGGAGAGTGAACGCGCAGCTATTCAAGAGCACGCCGCTGATTTACGACATCTTTTTGGCGCTTAAATACGTTGGCGCAATCGCTTCAAGCGAGGTGGGCTGACGGGCTTCGCCGCCTGCGCACACGCTGTCCACACGCATGGAATCGAGATTGTCGTGACTTAATGGTGGGTTGGGCAACACGCTCATCAAGCTGGCCACCATGCGCGCCATAAAACCTGGCATGGGCAAAATCAGGCGTTTGTGCCCGCTCCACTCGGCGGTAAGCGTCACCAATTCTTGCAGGCTGTAATTTTGCGGGCCGCACAGGTTGATGCGTGAAGGCGTTGCGCTGTCACTCAGCGCACGCACAAACGCATCCGCCACATCGCCGACATACACTGGCGCAAAACGCGCTTGGGCGCCGGGCAACATCATCATGCCGGGCGAGTAGCGCAACAGCGTGGCGAATTGATTCAAAAAGTTGTCTTCTGCACCAAAAATCACCGAAGGATGAAAGCTAATCACACGCAAACGCTCGCAAGCCAAGGCATGGACTCGTTCAGCACCCACACCCTTGCTACGCAGATACATGCTTGCACCTTGAGGGGCGGCGTGCAGAGCGCTCATGTGCAAAAAAAGTGGCACGGATTCATCCAAACAGGCTTGCGCCAAGTCTTCGGCCAGCGTGGCATGGGCACGATAAAACGCAGCTTCATCACCCTGCAAAATACCGATCAGGTTAATTACGACATCTTGCCCGCGTATGGCGGCGCGACGCTGCTCAGCGTTATATGGGTCGGCGTTGGTGACCTCATACACGGAAGTCTGAGGTGCGGCCTTGCGTGAAACAACGCGCACGGCATGTCCTGCATCGATTAGTTGTTGTACCAACACCCGTCCTACAAATCCCGTGCCACCAAAGATGGTAATTTTCATGCTTGATCCCTGTGGGGTTTGATTGTTGTCACGCTATGCGATGTTGATTTGAGCTACGCTCACTGTGAATAGTTCAGGAGATTAAACCATGCGTATCGCCGTTTTCAGTAGCAAACCCTATGACCGCGACACCCTGACCGCCGCCAATGCGGCACATGGACACGAGCTGCAATTTTTTGAAGCCGGACTGAGTGTGGAAACATGCAGTTTGGCGGAAGAGGCCGAGGCCGTGTGTGTATTTGTGAATGACAAGGTGGATGCGCGCCTGCTGCGTTGCATGGCGGGGCGCGGGGTGAAAACCGTAGCCTTACGCTGCGCGGGGTTCAATAATGTTGATCTGCCCGCTGCCAAAGAGCTTGGCCTAAGCGTGGTGCGTGTTCCAGCCTATTCGCCGTATGCGGTGGCCGAACATGCGGTGGCGCTGATGCTGACCTTAAACCGTAAAACGCACCGTGCCTACAATCGGGTGCGCGAGGGTAATTTCGCGCTCAATGGTTTGCTGGGTTTTGATCTGCACGGCAAAACGGCGGGCATTATCGGCACGGGGCGCATTGGTGCGGTGCTGGCGAAAATCATGACCGGATTTGGTTGCACGGTGCTGGCCGCAGATGTGTATCAAAATCCGGCATGTTTGGCTTTGGGCGTGAGCTATGTTGAGCGTGAAACCCTGTTGAAAGAAAGCGATATTATCAGCCTGCATTGCCCGCTCACGCCGGAAACGCACCACCTTATTAACAAAGAGAGTATCGCGCTGTTAAAGCGTGGAATGATGCTGATTAATACCGGACGCGGTGCCTTAGTCGATACCAAGGCCATTATTACGGGTCTGAAGTCTGGCCAGATTGGCGCATTGGGCATGGATGTTTATGAGCAGGAAGAGGGGGTGTTTTTTGAGGATCACTCGAATGAGATTATTCAAGATGATTCGCTGGAGCGTTTGCTGACCTTTCCCAATGTGCTGATTACTTCGCATCAGGGTTATTTTACCCGTGAAGCTCTGAGCGCGATTGCTGAAACCACGCTGAATAATTTGAGCCAGCTTGAGCGTGGTGAGGTGTGCCCTAACCAGCTCTAAAGAACCTGTTCAAAGATTTACTCGTGCCTTAGCGCATCTATCGGGTCGAGTTGTGCCGCACGCCGCGCCGGGAAGTAGCCAAAAATTACGCCTATTGCCGCCGAGAATAAAAAAGACAGCACGTTAATCGCCGGGTCGAAAAGATAAGGCAGTTGCATCACCGCAGCCAGCCCGATGGATGCAGCGGTGGCAAGCCCAATACCGATGATGCCGCCGAGCGAAGAGAGAACCACGGCTTCAATCAAAAATTGCAACAACACCTCACGTTCAAGCGCACCAATCGCCAGACGAATGCCGATTTCGCGGGTGCGTTCAGTCACCGACACCAGCATGATATTCATAATGCCGATACCACCGACCAATAAGCTCACTGCGGCCACCGCGCCAAGCAGGGTGGTCATGACTTTGGTGGTACTGGAAAGAGTTTCGGTAATTTGTCGCGTGTCGAGCACGCTGAAATTATCGTCCTCGTTGTCGGTGATATTGCGGCGCTCGCGCAAAAGCAGCGTGATTTGGCGTTTGGCTTGGTCAATAGCGGCTTCGTCCTGCACCGAGATGCGCAAGGCAGAAATATCCTGCGAACCGGTAATACGGCGTTGGGCGGTTTTGAGCGGCATGACGAGGGTATCGTCCTGATCCGAACCAAAGGCTGACTGGCCTTTGCTCACCAGCAAGCCAATAACTTCGCAGGAAAAACCTTTGACGCGAATGGATAGGCCAAGCGGGTCTTGGCCGCCAAAAAGCTCACGGCGCACGGTTTCACCAATGATGCACACCGCCTGACCGCCGCGTTCTTCGGCATCAGAAAATTCGCGTCCGGCGGCAAGTTGCCAGCTTCCGGTGCTCAACCAGGCATTGGTACTGCCGGTGACGGTAGTGCTCCAATTTCGCGCCCCGGCCACAATGGTCATGCCGCGCGCCACGGTGGGCGCAATGCTGCGCACCAAAGATACTTGCTCTTGGATGGCGACGACATCGGCCATTTTGAACGGCGGCGCTGCCGAGGTTGCACCCGGCCCGAGGCGTTGACCAGGGCGCACGATCAGTAAATTGCTGCCGAGGCTGGATACTTGGTCGGCAATGGCCTGAGTCGCGCCCTTGCCCAGCGTGACCATGGTAATGACTGCGGCAACACCGATGACGATACCCAGCATGGTGAGGAACGAGCGCAGCACGTTGCGCCGAATTTCGCGCAGGGCGAGGAGGAGGGTGCTCCACATCATCAGTCTCGCCCCCCATTGTGTTGTAAGCGCTCCACGCGACCATCACGAAAATGAATCACCCTTCGTGCGTACTCCGCCATGTCCGGCTCATGCGTCACCATGACGACTGTAATCCCCAATTCATGATTAAGTTCCGTCAATAACTGCATGATTTCATTGCTTGTTTGTGAGTCAAGGTTTCCGGTTGGCTCATCGGCAAGCAAGACTTGCGGGCGTGTGACAATCGCGCGCGCAATGGCCACGCGCTGTTGTTGGCCGCCGGATAACTCGGCGGGCGTATGGTGCGCAAAGCCTTCCAGCCCGACTGATTTAAGCGCCGCCTGTGCCGCCTGATGTCGTGCGCCACGCTTTTCTCCACGATAAAGCAGGGGCAGCTCCACGTTTTCTTGTGCCGTGGTGCGCGCCAAAAGGTTAAAGCCCTGAAACACAAAGCCTAAATACGTGCGGCGCAACAGGGCGCGCTGATTACGGTCGAGTTGTTCGACTGGCACGCCTTGAAACAAATAACTTCCGCTACTGGGAATATCGAGACAACCGAGAATGTTCATGGCCGTGGATTTTCCCGAACCACTCGGCCCCATAATGGCGACAAAATCGCCTGCGGCAATGCTCAAATCCACGCCGCGTAGTGCCTGGAAGCCTGCCGTGCCACGGCCATAAAATTTGGTGACTTGGCTAAACTCAATCAGCGGGGTTTGATCTGCATTCATTATTTTGGTGCGACCTGTTCAACGATCAGTGGCGCACCCGCACTCAGATCACCCCCTGTCACTTCGGTGAGTTTGCCATCGGTTAAACCTACTTTGATTTCAACAGGTTCGGCCTGTCCATTGCGCAAAACATACACCGTTTGCAGGCCGTCTTTGTTCTCTTTGCCTGCGCGCTGCGAGCTGCTGCGCGGCATTTTTGGCACGAGACTTGAAACCAAACTGCCATTGGATTTGTTCTTTGGCTTGGCTCCCGGTGTAAAACGCAGGGCAGTATTCGGTACCAAAAGCACATTCTCACGATTGACCACGGTGATTTCTGCGGTTGCGGTCATGCCAGGGCGCAGGCTTGAATCGCTATTATTCACTTCCAGCACGGTCGGATAGGTGACCACGCCTTCTTTAATAACCGAACCAAAATTCACTCGCGTGACAATGGCCGGATAACGACGATTGCGCCAGGCATCGACGGTAAATATCGCTTCTTGACCGACCTTGACTTGACCAACATCGGCTTCGTCCACGGCGACATGCAGTTCCATACGGGTTAAATCTTCGGCCAAAGTAAACAACACCGGGGCTTGCAACGAGGCTGCCACCGTTTGCCCCGGCTCAACTTTGCGCGCCAGCACCACGCCGTTAATCGGTGAGCGAATGACCGTTTTGGCCAGATTGGTTTCATCGGAATTCAATGTGGCTGTCGCCTGCTCAACCCCGGCGCGCGCCACACCTTCGCTGGCAATCGCGCGGGCAAGGGCGGCTTCGGCGGTGCTCAATTCGCTGGCGGATACCATTTGTCCATTCGAGCGCTTGGCAAGCTCACGCAG
>DYLI01000176.1 GCA_020722165.1 Halothiobacillus neapolitanus
ATGAATGCGACGGGCGAAGGTGCGATTGAGGTCGTTATCTGGACGACCACGCCGTGGACTTTGCCCGCCAATCAGGGCGTGGCGCTAAACCCGGAGCTGGAATATGTCTTGGTGCAGACCGCCGATGCCCGCCTGCTGCTGGCTGAGGCGCTGCTTGAGGTCACGCTGAAGCGTTACGGTCTGGACGGCGCGGCCATCGTTGGGCGCTGCAAGGGCGCAGCTTTGGAGGGCTTGAAGCTGCAACATCCCTTCCTCGAACGTCAAGTGCCGGTGATTTTGGGCGAGCACGTCACGACCGATGCCGGTACCGGTGCGGTACACACTGCGCCGGGGCATGGTCAGGAAGACTATGTGGTCGGCATGAAATACGGCCTGCCGGTGGACAATCCGGTGGATGATCTTGGCGTGTTCAAGCCCGGCACGGCCTTTGTCGAAGGCATGCACGTCACCAAGGCCAATCCGGTGATTCTTGATCTATTGCGTGAACGTGGTCGTTTGCAATACGCGACTAAAATTAGCCACAGCTTCCCGCATTGCTGGCGGCACAAGACACCGCTGATTTTCCGCGCCACGCCGCAGTGGTTTATCGGCATGGATGTGAACCATCTGCGTGCTGATGCGCTCGCAGCGATTAAAAACACCCAATGGGTGCCGGAGTGGGGCGAGAACCGCATCACCGCGATGGTCGAAGGCCGCCCGGATTGGTGTATTTCGCGCCAACGCACCTGGGGCGTGCCGATTGCTCTGTTTGTACACAAAATTACCCATGAGCTGCACCCGCGCACGTCCGAACTGATTGAGCAGGTCGCCTTGCTCATCGAAAAAGACGGTGTGGATGCCTGGTTCAGTCTTGAGCCCTCCACCTTGCTGGGAGATGAGGCCGAGCAGTACCGCAAGATTAGCGATACGCTGGACGTGTGGTTCGATTCGGGGGTCAGTCATTATGCCGTGCTTGCCCAGCGTGATGATTTAGCCGACCCCGCCGATCTGTATCTGGAAGGCTCGGATCAGCATCGTGGCTGGTTCCAGTCCTCCTTAATGACGGCGATTGGAATGCACGCCCGCCCGCCCTACAAGCAGGTGTTGACCCACGGCTTCACCGTCGATGCGCAGGGGCGCAAGATGTCCAAGTCGCTTGGCAACGTGATTGCGCCGCAAAAGGTGATGAACGCCATGGGCGCGGACGTGCTGCGCCTGTGGGTGGCCTCAAGCGATTATCGCGGCGAGATGACCGTCTCCGATGAGATTCTCAAGCGTGCTGGGGATAGTTACCGCCGCATTCGTAACACCGCGCGTTATTTGCTCTCGAACTTGAATGACTTTACGCCCGCCGATGCGTTGCCGTTTGCCGAGATGTTGCCACTGGATCAGTGGGCAGTCGATCAGGCGGCGCAAGTGCAGGACGAGGTGTTGGCGGCGTATGAAAGCTACAACTTCCATCAGGCCGTGCACGCGGTACACAACTTCTGCTCGATTACCCTGGGCGGTTTTTATCTGGATGTGACCAAGGATCGGCAATACACCTGTCAACCAACATCCAAAGCGCGGCGCTCCAGTCAAACGGCTCAGTGGCATATTCTGGAAGCGCTGACCCGCTGGATTGCGCCGATTCTGAGCTTTACCGCTGAAGAATTGTGGGGCTTTTTGCCGGCCAGTCATCAAAATGGGCGTGAGGACTCGGTACTTCTCGCTGCGCATTACGACGGTCTGCAACGCATGGGCGATGATGTCGAACTCGGGGCGCAGGCATGGGCGCGCGTCCTCGCGGTGCGCGAGCAGGTGCTCGCCGTGCTTGAAGGCTTGCGCAAAAACGGCGTGATCGGTGCGAATCTGGATGCCGAAGTCGATGTGTACGCGGACGATGTCACTTTGGCGGTGCTTGGCACGCTTGAAGATGAACTGCGCTTTGTGCTGATTACGTCTTTTGCCCGCGTGCATCCATTGAGTGCGCGCCCGGCGGATAGCCAACTGATTGATCTTGCAGGCGGTCAAGTCGCCATTGCTGCCAAAGCTAGTTCACATGCCAAATGCGAACGCTGCTGGCACCACCGCGAAGATGTCGGCAGTCATGCCGCACATCCGACGCTGTGCGGGCGGTGTGTTGAAAATGTGGATGGGGCGGGCGAAGTGCGGAAATACGCATGAACCGTCAATTCCTGAGATCGCTCCCATGCTCCAGCGTGGGAGTGGGCTTTTTCGCCGCTCCGGCGGCATCAGCGGTCTCGACGCTGGAGCGTCGGAGGCGGCGTTCCCACGCAGGAGCATGGGAACGATCCCAAAGGTACATGGCATGAGTTCTTTGGCGAATAACATTTCTTTTGACGCAGGCATGATGTGGGTCGAGCTGCTGGACGGGCGTCGCCTGGGGGTGCCTTTGGCCT
>DYLI01000177.1 GCA_020722165.1 Halothiobacillus neapolitanus
ATCAAGGCGTTCAGGGGTGCGGGCAAGGGTGTAGGCCAGTTCATCTTGGAGTGTGTGCATAAAAAAGGAGACATGATCGTCATGTCTCCTTTTGAATTCAAAACCTTTTTAGGCTTAACTGACTGGCATTAGCCCCACGGAGGGCTTTTTTTATGTTCGGCGTGTCAACTTACCCGTTCATAAATCTTTGTTCGACAAACGTATGACGTAGTGAACGCGCATTGTAGGTGCGTAGGGCTTCAAGGGTCAGGCGCGCTTAGGCGAGCTCGTTGTATTTGTCCTTCTGTGGATGATGTTTCTTCACCCAGTAGTACACGCCGGCAACGAGCAACAATGTCAAAACGAGGCTCGCTAGAGCCCCAAGAAACAAGGCCATTATTATTCCCCTCTTTGTGAATCTTTTGCTAAACAAGCACAAACCTTAAGAGACACTGTGCATGGACATCAAACTTGGCATTGACCCATAGCCCCTAGTCGTCCGCGCGACCTGGTCCATGCAACCAGCAAGGCAATGCCATTTTCGTTGATTCTTGATACCCTACCATTGCAATTGAGTCTCGGTAAAGAAAGGTAACCCATGCGACCCTCACTCGTGCTTAACCCCAAGCGAATTGCCGTGCGTGAAGTGGCAAGCCGTTTTCGCGTGGCGAATCCGCGTATCTTCGGCTCGGTGCTGCATGGCACTGACCGGGACGGCAGCGACCTTGATCTGTTGGTCGATGCGCTGCCGGGCACCACATTATTGGATTTGGGCGATTTGCAAGACGAATTGCAATCGCTGCTTGGTGTTCGCGTTGATGTGCTGACACCTGGTGACTTGCCGCCGAAGTTCCGTGCCGAGGTGCTTGCGGAGGCACAACCGGTATGAATGAAACTGACCTTGCCCCCGAATTTCGTATCCCATAACGGAGGTCATGGTCTGGCGTATTGCGACTGAGCGGCACGCCATGATGTCTCGAACTGCATCGGGCTGACGTAGTTCAAGGTGGAGTGTAACCGGGAATGGTTATACCAAAGCAGCCAGTCGATGGTTTCATCCATGGCATGGCGGCGTGTGACGAAACGTTGCCCGTGCAGACGTTCCACCTTCAGCGAACCGAACAGCGTTTCACTGCACGCATTGTCCCAGCAGTTGCCGCGTCGGCTCATGGAGGCGGTGATGCCATAGTCCTTGAGCACGTCACGGAAGTCTTCACTGGCGTATTGACTGCCGCGATCACTATGAAAGATCAGGCCAGCCTGCTTGCCGGGATGCCGTCTGAACCAGGCCATACGCAGGGCGTCGATGACAATATCGCGGCGCATATCTGTACGCATTGACCAGCCCACCACCTGACGACTGAACAGGTCGATCACCACAGCCAGAAACAGCCAGCCTTCATCGGTGGGGATGTAGGTGATATCACCGACCCAAACGCGGTCGGGGGCATCGACGGTGAATTGGCGGTTGAGCAGGTTAGCGGCGATCGGCAGATCATGCTGGCTGTCGGTGGTGACCTTGAAGCGTTTCTTGCCCTTGGCGCGCAGGCCGTGCCGCTGCATCAGCGTTTGCAGTCGGTGTTTGCCGACACGGACACCCGCATGGCGCAGTTCGCGCAAGATGCGAGGGCGGCCATAACTGCGGCGGGTTCGTGTCTGCACGGCCTTGATATGCACCAGCAGGGCATCGTCGCTTAGGAAACGTCGAGGCAGTGTGCTGGCTTGGCGTGCAACATGCGCGTGGTAGCCGCTTGGGCTGACCTGAAGCACCCGGCACTGTATCTTGATCGGCCAGACCTGTCGGTGGCGCTGGATGAAGGCGTACTTCATTTCGCAGCCTTCGCGAAGTACGCCGTCGCTTTTCCCAGGATGTCGCGCTCCATCGTCACGCGCGATAGTTCAGCACGTAGTCTTGCAATCTCCATCTGCTCGGCACTCACCCGCAGGCTTTCCACACCCTTGAGCGAGCCTTGCCGACTGGCTTTAATCCAATTGAACAGCGTTTGCTCAGACAGACCAAGGCTTTTGGCCACCGTGGCTTGGCTCTGCCCGCCTTCGACGAGGCGCACGGCCTCGTGCTTGAATTCCAGCGTATAGCGCGCCCGCGTTGTTTTCGTCATGTCGTTCTCCTTGGGGTAATTGAATCACACCGCAAGGGATACGTTTCTCGGGGGCAAGGTCAGGCAGTGGCCACGGAATTTCTAAATATTTGCCAAAAAGACGAGCTGTGAGATGTTGAACTCAATACCACAACCAGAAGATAAATATGTTGCTATAGGCGAAGCCTCTGAAGTGTTGGGCTGGTCGATCACGACGTTGCGCCGCTGGAAGGCCGAAGGCAAGCTGATCATGGACGAACGGTTTTGCTTGCGCGCACTAG
>DYLI01000027.1 GCA_020722165.1 Halothiobacillus neapolitanus
TGCGAGAACAAATCCATGGCGATCCAGTCCGGATCGGTCTGGCCGTCGCAGACCACCACGATTTCGGAGGGTCCGGCGATCATGTCAATTCCAACCGTGCCGAATACCAGGCGCTTGGCGGTGGCGACGTAGATATTGCCGGGGCCGGTAATTTTGTCCACTTGCGGGATGGTCTGTGTGCCGTAGGCCAGTGCGGCCACGGCCTGCGCGCCGCCGATGGTGAAGACGCGGTCGGCTCCGGCAATGCGGCAGGCAGCCAGTACCAGATCGTTCAATTCGCCCTGGGGTGCGGGCACGACCACGATGAGTTCACCTACGCCCGCGACCTTGGCCGGGATGGCGTTCATCAGCACGGAGGACGGATAGGCCGCCTTGCCACCCGGGACGTACAGGCCGACGCGATCCAGCGGTGTGACCTGCTGACCAAGCAGCGTACCGTCGGCCTCGCGATACTGCCACGATTCGAGTTTTTGGCGCTCGGCATAGCGGCGAATGCGCTCGGCGGCCTGTTCCAAGGCCTCGCGCTGCACCAATGGAATGCGTGCCAGCGCCTCGTCGATGCGCGCTGCACTGACTTCAAGCTCGCTCATGGTTTGTACGGGAAAGCGGTCGAAGCGTGCGGTGTATTCGAGTACAGCGTCGTCACCGCGCGCACGCACATCACGCAGAATGCCCTGCACGGTAGCAAATACCTGATCGTCAGAGACGGATTCCCACTCCAGCAAGGCCTGCAGGCGGGTTTGAAAATCAGCTTCGAAGGTCGAAAGTCTTTGAATGTTCATAATTTTTATCCACGCGCGTTGACAGCGTTGCTCATGTGCTCAATAAACTCACGCAAGCGTGCCGACTTCATCTTCATGGCCGTGCGATTCACAATCAAACGCGAGCTGATGTCGGCAATATGCTCCAGCGGCTCCAGGCCATTGGCGCGCAAGGTATTACCGGTATCGACCACATCGACGATGCAGTCACCCAAGCCGACCAAGGGAGCAAGCTCCATCGAACCATAGAGTTTGATGACCTCAATCTGGCGGCCTTGGCGGGCAAAGTGGGCGCGTGCGCTTTCAATGTATTTGGTTGCGACACGCAAACGATGCCGTCCTTCAAGCACACCCGGCTTGCCCGCCACCATCAAGCGACAACGTGCAATCTGCAAATCCAGCGGCTCGTAGAGGCCGTCGCCGCCATGTTCCATCAACACATCCTTGCCCGCCACGCCGACATCTGCCGCGCCGTATTCGACGTAAGTAGGTACATCGGATGCGCGCAGCAGCACTACACGCACGCCGGGTACGTTGGTATCCAGAATCAGCTTGCGGCTGGTTTCCGGGTCTTCGCTCGGCACGATGCCCGCAGCGGCCAATAGCGGCAAAGTTTCCTTGTAAATACGGCCTTTCGAAAGGCCAATGGTTAGTGTTTCAGTCATTGGATTTCCTCAACCCGGTACACGACGAATATTCGCGCCCAGTTTGGCTAGTTTTTCTTCAATTGCATCGTAACCCCGGTCAATGTGGTAGATGCGGCTGACTTCGGTTTCGCCCTCAGCCACCAGACCCGCAAGAATCAGACTGGCGGAAGCGCGCAAATCGGTGGCCATCACTGGCGCACCGGTGATTTTCTCCATGCCGCGCACCACCAGGGTATTGCCCTCAAGCTGGATATTGGTACCCATGCGCAATAGCTCATGCACGTGCATAAAACGATTTTCAAAGATTGTTTCCACCACGGTGGACGTGCCGTCTGCAATCGCATTCATCGCCACAAACTGCGCCTGCATATCCGTCGGGAAACCGGGGTGCGGTGCGGTGCGAATATCCACAGCGCGCGGCCTTTTGCCGTGCATATCAAGCTCAATCCAATCGTCACCGATTTGAATGCTGGCTCCGGCTTCGCGCAGTTTGGCCAGTACGGCATCCATATTTGCGGGATCGGCATCCTTAAGCCGCACCTGCCCCCCCGTCATGGCGACAGCGACCAGGAACGTACCCGCTTCAATGCGGTCAGGCAAAACCCGATGGGTGCATGCGCCAAGACGCTCGACACCTTCAATCGTGATCGTCGGCGTGCCTGCGCCAGAAATACGTGCACCCATGGCCGTTAAAAACTTGGCAAGATCAACAATTTCGGGCTCACGCGCCGCGTTTTCCAGGACGGTCGTTCCTTCCGCGAGGCAAGCCGCCATCAACAGATTTTCAGTACCGGTGACTGTGACCATATCCATCACAATGTGTGCGCCTTTAAGACGACTCGCCCGCGCGCGGATAAAACCAGCCTCAACACGTATATCAGCGCCCATCGCCTCCAAGCCTTTGAGGTGCGCATCCACCGGGCGCGAACCAATCGCACAGCCACCCGGCAAGGACACATCGGCCTGCCCAAAGCGTGCGAGCAATGGCCCGAGCACGAGAATGGACGCGCGCATGGTGCGTACCAAATCATAGGGCGCGGAAAAGTTATGCGCCGGACGTGGATCGATATGAATACTCATACGATCCCCAAGCGTCAGGTGTACACCCATACCACCCAGTAGCTCCATCATGGTGGTCACGTCCATCAAATGCGGGACGTTTTCTATCACCACCGGCGCATCGGCTAAAAGCGCACCCGCCATAATCGGCAAAACGGCGTTCTTGGCACCCGAAATACGCACTTCACCCTTGAGTGGTCTGCCACCTTGAATCAGTAATTTATTCATGAACTCTCATTCTAATTGTGTACTTTGCCAATCCTTTTGGAATGACCGTTCAAAAACTTGTGTGATTTTGCGCTAATTCAGGAAAAAGCGCATCCAACTGACAGGCATGCACAATGGCGACAAAGGCCAAAGGCACATGATGTATAAGACGTGCACCACGCCGTTGCAGCTCAAGAGCTAAAGCCACCGCAGAGCTATCACACGAACCCAAACGGCTTAAATCGACATTTTGCGGGAATTTGGATTGGGTCATAGATTTAATTTTCGCCAACACCGGGTTGATTGTTGCTAATGTGACTTCGCCCTCAATCACCAAAGTTTGATTCAGAATTTCGATATTCCAGCCTTCATGCTTTGTATCTTTTACACGACTCACTTGAATCCCCTTTCGCTCAATTTTTTCTAGCCATCAACTTGATGAATAGATGGGCTTAATCGTACCGTGTTTACTTCACAACAGACATAAAAAAGCCCCCAGATGGGGGCTTAAGTGCGACAAACCAGATTTAACTAAACCGTATCTGTTTCGTCACCATTCACCATAAGACGCAACTCTTTTCCAGGCTTGAAGTGTGGCACATGCCGACCCGGCAAGGTCACTTGTTCACCTGTCTTAGGGTTGCGTCCTTGGCGTGGCTGGCGGAAATGCAGCGTAAAACTGCCAAAACCGCGTACCTCAACACGCTCCCCCGTCGCCAATGCGTCACTCATGAGTTCAAGAATCGTCTTGACCGCAAGTTCAACATCACGCGAAGGCAAATGTTCTTGCTTTTTGGCAAGTAGCTCAATCAATTCAGACTTGGTCATATCCTGGAGTCTTGGAGTGATAAGAAGGAAATGCGCCCTAACCTACAGGCTGAACGCACCAAGAGGAGCCCACCCATCACAAATCTTTTAGAATTTAGGCAATGGGTAGAAGCATGAGTGGAGTGATTACTCGCTACGACCCATTTGCTCCTTGAGCAAGTCGCCCAAGGTTGGTGTCGTCGCCGCACTGGAGCGACTATATTCGTTCATCACTTCCGCTTCTTCCTGGCTATCCTTGGCCTTGATGGACAAGGAAATTGCACGGCTCTTGCGGTCAACGCCGACAAACTTGGCTTCGACTTCATCACCAACTTTCAGCAGGTTGCGCGCATCTTCCACACGGTCGCGTGAAATATCGGAAGCACGCAAATAGCCTTCAACACTATCGGCCAATTGAATGGTGGCACCCTTGGCATCCACATCCAGAACCGTACCAGTCACAATGCTGCCCTTCGGATGATCGGCCACGAACGTGGTGAACGGGTCATGATCCATTTGCTTGAGGCCGAGCGAAATACGCTCACGCTCAGAGTCAATGGCGATAATGACCGCTTCAACTTCGTCACCCTTCTTGAAGCGGCGCACGGCTTCTTCGCCCGGCTCGTTCCAGGAAATGTCCGACAAGTGAATCAGGCCGTCAATGCCGCCTTCCAGGCCAACAAACACGCCGAAGTCAGTAATAGACTTGACCTGACCAACCACGCGCTCACCCTTCTGGTGGGTGGACGCATACTCATCCCAAGGATTGGCCTTGCATTGCTTCATGCCCAAGGAGATGCGGCGACGCTCTTCATCGACATCCAACAACATGACTTCAACTTCGTCACCCAAAGCAACCATCTTGCCCGGATTGACGTTCTTGTTGGTCCAGTCCATTTCGGAAACGTGTACCAAACCTTCGATACCGTCTTCGATTTCAACAAAGCAACCGTAATCGGTGATATTGCTGACCTTACCGAATGTACGGGTACCAACAGGCTTGCGACGCACCAAATCAGACCAAGGATCAGAACCAGTTTGCTTCAGACCCAGAGAAACGCGGTTACGCTCACGGTCGAACTTCAATACGCGAACTTCGATTTCGTCGTTGATATTCACCACTTCTGAAGGGTGCTTGACACGTTTCCATGCCATATCGGTGATGTGCAACAGGCCGTCGATGCCACCCAAATCAATGAATGCGCCGTAATCGGTCAAATTCTTCACGAAGCCCTTAACCATCTGGCCTTCTTCCAGACCATCCAACAAGGCTTCACGCTCTGCGCTGTACTCTTGTTCGACCACGGCCTTGCGCGATACAACCACGTTGTTGCGCTTTTGATCCAGCTTAATCAGCTTGACTTCGATGTCCTTGCCTTCGATGAAGGTGGTGTCGCGCACCGGGCGCACATCGACCAAAGAGCCTGGCAGGAAGGCGCGAATCTCACCGATATCCACGGTAAAGCCGCCTTTAACCTTGCCACTTACGCGGCCAACAATAATTTCATTGGCTGCGAATGCCTTGTCAAGCTTGATCCATGCCTGCGCTTTCTTGGCTTTTTCACGAGACAGGCGGGTTTCACCAAAACCGTCTTCGAGGGAGTCAATCGCAACTTCGACAATGTCACCGACTTTAACGAGTAAATCGCCGTTGTCTTCACGGAATTGCTCGGTAGGAATCGAGCCTTCCGTTTTTAGGCCAACGTTAACGACGACAAAATCAGAGCCAACAGAAACGACCGTTCCTTGAACGATAGAGCCTGTTTGCATTTGGGTGGATTTGAGGCTTTCCTCAAAGAGATCGGCAAAACTTTCAAACATAATGGGTTAAGGGATTCCAGGGTTTCGCCTGCGTAGGCGTCCTTGTGCGCAGGGTCAAATAAAAAAACCCGCGCACCTACCTGTGCGCGGGGCCGTGAATACCAAAAACTAGCAGAGCTTAAACACCCGCGAGGGCGAGGCACTCAGCCAGAACCTGTTCCACTGTCAAAAAACTCGAATCAATCACATGTGCATCATCGGCAGCTTTGAGTGGGGCAACCGCTCGCTGCATATCCCGCTCATCACGACGACGTATGTCATCAATAATCTGTGCTAAGTTAGCATCAAGTCCCTTTTCATTCAACTGCTTATAACGTCTTGCACCACGCACTTCGGCGCTGGCATCCAAATAAATCTTGACCGGAGCATCCGGGAAAACAACCGTGCCCATATCCCGGCCATCAGCAACCAGCCCGGGAGCCGCTGCAAAATCACGCTGAAACTCCAGCAAGGCTTCACGCACCGACCGGTGTGCGGCAATTACCGATGCCGCCTCACCGGCCTGCTCACTGCGAATCAACAAAGAAACATCTTCGCCATCCAACAACACACAAGTTTCATCTTCGCCGACAAAACGTACATCCAAATGCGCCGCAAGCTTGGCAATCGCTGCCGCATCTTGCAAATCAATCCCGCGACGTTGTGCCGCAAGGGCAGTAATGCGATATAAGGCACCGGAATCCAGCAAATGCCAGCCCAAACGCTTGGCCAACAAGCGCGCGATGGTGCCTTTACCTGAGCCGCTCGGCCCATCAATCGTCAAGACTGGAGCGCTCATGCGGCGACCTGCTCGGCACGGATGCGTAAACCTGCCCGTTGAGCCAATTCCACAAAGCCCGGAAATGAAGTGTTTACATTTTCGCAATCTTCAATCCGAATCTCGCCCGTAGCGCGCAAAGCCGCCACGGCAAAGGACATGCCAATTCGATGGTCGCCGTGCGTGGTCACGCTGCCGCCGTGCATGGTTCCACCACGAATGATCATGCCATCCGGCGTGGGCTGTGCATCCACACCCAAAGCATGCAAGCCATCGGCCATGACCTGAATGCGATCAGACTCTTTGACGCGTAACTCTTCCGCACCGGTCAGCACGGTTTCACCCTGCGCACAGGCGGCGGCAATAAATAAAACCGGGAATTCATCAATTGCCAGTGGCACCAAAGCTTCAGAAATCGCAATGCCTTTGAGCTTGGCACTACGTACACGCAAATCAGCCACCGGTTCGCCGCCCACGGTACGTTCGTTCAGTATCTCAATATTCGCGCCCATCAAACGCAAAATTTCAATCACGCCGGTGCGCGTCGGGTTCACACCGACATGCTGCAAAACAAGATCGGAGCCGGGCGCAATACTTGCCGCAACCAGGAAAAACGCCGCCGAAGAAATATCCGCTGGCACGTCGATGTTTGTTGCCTTCAGCACCCCACCGCCAGTCAAACACACTGTACTGACACCGCCCTCGCCCGCCACGCGGCGCACGTCATAGCCAAAACCCTGCAACATACGCTCGGTATGGTCACGGGTCGGCGCGGGCTCGGTCACACAGGTTTCGCCCATGGCATACAAGCCCGCCAGCAACACACAGGACTTCACCTGTGCGCTCGCCATGGGCATGACGTAGTTGATACCCTTGAGTGCGCTGCCCCCATGCACACGCAGGGGCGGACGACCGCCGTCCTGAGTGTCAATCTGCGCGCCCATCAAGGCCAAAGGCTCGGTGACTCGGCGCATGGGGCGGCCGGATAATGACTCATCACCTTCCATCACCGCATCAAAATCCTGACCGGCGATAATGCCCGACATCAGACGCATCGACGTACCCGAATTGCCTAACCAGAGCGTGCTGTCCGGCTTTTTAAGGCCGTGCAACCCGACACCATGAATGCGCACACGCCCCGCACCGAGGGTTTCCGGGTCTTCGATTTTGACCCCCATACGGCGGAAGCAGCGCAAGGTATTCAGGCTATCTTCACCTTCCAAGAAACCTGCGACCTCCGTCACGCCCTCGGCCAACGCGCCCAACATGATGGAACGATGGGAAATGGACTTGTCGCCGGGTACGCGCATGTGACCAGTGAGACAGCCACCCGGTTGCACCATAAATTGAAGATTCGAGTTCATTGCTTAGCCTTTGAATACCAAAAAACAAGATTTAGCCACAGAGAGTACAGAGTACACGGAGTGATGAAAGCGGATGTTCCAACGACCTTTTCTCAGTGCTCTCTGTGCCCTCTGTGCCCTCTGTGGCAAAAATTAAAACTTAAGACCCTCACGCGCCGCTTGCGCACGTTGAAAGCGCTCAAACAATGCCTGACCATCTTGCGCATCCAAATCATGTTGCAACGCCTCAAGTTCACCCTGATAACGTTTAAGCACCTGCTTGATTTCAAAGGCATTCGCTAAGGCGATATCACGCCACATGGTCGGGTCACTCGCTGCAATGCGGGTAAAATCGCGGAAGCCGCCCGCCGCATAACGGAAAATCTCGTGCGATTCATCCATGCGCGCCAAGCTATCCACCAAAGTGAAGGCCAGCAAATGCGGCAAATGGCTGGTGGCGGCAAGCACATGGTCGTGATGTTCCGCACTCATGCACTCCACCACCGCGCCGACGCATTTCCACATCGCCACCACGCGAGCCACATCGGCCTCAGAATTTTCCGCCAAGGGCGTAACGATCACACGGCGCTGGGCAAATAATTCGGCAAAGGCAGCGTCTGGGCCGCTTTTTTCCGTACCGGCAATGGGGTGCGCGGGGACAAACTGCCCAAGCTTATCGCCCAGCACCGCCTTCGCATCAGCGATCACCGACTGCTTAGCACTTCCCACATCAGTCACAATCATGCCAGGCTGCAAGGTGGGTTGAATCTGTTCTAAAACGCCACGCATCGCCAACATGGGCACCGACAGCAGCACAATGTCCGCACCCTGTACGGCTTGCGTCATGTCGGTGGAAAATCGGTCGATAATGCCCAAATCCTGTGCGCGATGCAGTGTTGCCTCATTACGACCGCAACCAATCACCTCACCCACCGCGCCCGCCTTTTTCAGCGCCAAAGCCAGCGAGCCACCAATTAAGCCACTGCCAATAATGCACACACGCGCACTGAAAAAACTCACGCCAAGCTGTCCATAACCATTTGCAGCGCGCTTAAAAAGCGGGCATTTTCGGCCTCAGTGCCAATGCTAACGCGCAAATGGTGTGGTAACCCATAACCCGCCACCGGGCGCGTAATCACACCGAGGCGCAACAAACCGTCATACACCGCGTGAGCAGAACGACGCATATCAATGCACAGAAAATTGCCCATGCTCGGCAAAGCCGTTAAGCCCAAGGCAGCCAAACCTGCACGAACGTGTGTCAAACCTGCGGCATTAAGTGAGCGTGTGCGGCGAACATGCGCAGCGTCACCCAAGGCCGCGCATGTGGCTTCCATCGCCAATAAATTCACATTAAACGGTTGACGCATGCGATTCAGCACTTCAGCCACCTGCGGATGCGACACGGCATAACCGACACGCAAACCTGCCAAACCATGAATTTTGGAGAAGGTGCGTGTGACGATCAGGTTGGGAAATTCATTTAACCATGCCAAGGCATTTGGAAAATCCGCATCATCATCGACAAACTCGATATAAGCCTCATCCACCACCACCAGCACATCACTCGGCACTGAGGCGATGAAGGTATGGAGCGCGTCCTTCTCCACCCACGTTCCCGTAGGATTATTCGGGTTAGCTAAAAACACCACGCGGGTTTGTTCGGTGATGGAGGCACGCATGGCGGCAAGATTATGCCCATAAGGTTGCTGCGCATGATCGGCAGGCAGGGCTTTGGCCACTTGTGCCGTCGCACCCACGGCTTGCGTACTGATGGCATACACGGCAAACGCATATTCGGAGAACACCGCACCACGTCCCGCACCCAAAAAGGCGCGTGCAATCAAATCCAGTACATCATTGGAACCATTGCCCAAGGTGATCGACTCAAGCGCCACGTTCAACGATTGCGCCAAAGCCTGTTTGAGCTTGAAACCATTGCCATCAGGATAAAGATGCACACTAGCCGCATGTTCACGCATGGCCAGCAGTGCAGCGGGAGAAGGTCCCAGCGGATTTTCATTCGAGGCAAGCTTAATCGCGCCTTGAATGCCGAGTTCACGCTCCAACTCATCCAAAGGCTTGCCGGGCACATAGGGTGCAAGCCCGGAAACTTGCGCGCAGGCGCGTTCTAACCAAGGATTATTCTTCATTCTCAAGCCTTCAAAACAGCTTTAGGATAGGAGCCCAAGACCCGCATCCAGGCGGCCTGCTGCTCAAGTTCGCTGATCGCTTCGGCCACCTGCGGATCAGCACGATGACCATCCACATCAATAAAAAACACATACTCCCAAGCCGCTGTGCGCGAAGGCCGCGACTCAATGCGCGTCAAGCTGATGCCACGTTCAGCCAGTGGCTTGAGCAAATGAAACAGTGCACCCGGCGTGTTGGCCGTGGACAGCACCAACGAAGTTTTATCCGCCCCGCTGACACCCGCATCCTGCGCGCCCAGCACCACAAAGCGCGTGGTGTTGTGCGCTTCGTCTTCAATGTTCGCCGCCAGAATGCCGAGTTGATACAGCTCGGCAGCAACATCAGGCGCAATCGCCGCCGCACCGGGTTCACCCGCAGCCAAACGCGCACCCTCGCCGTTACTGCTCACAGGCACGCGCTCGGCCTGCGGCAAATGCGCATCCAGCCAATGGCGGCATTGACCCAGTGATTGCGCATGACCATAAATCCGACGCACATCCGCCAAATCAGCGGCATTCGAGAGTAATTGATGATGAATGCGCAACGCGACTTCGCCGCAGATCGACACGTCATGCGCCAACAAGGCTTCTTGAGTTTGTGACACGCCGCCCTCCGTGGAGTTTTCCACGGGTGCAACGCCATAAGAAACACTTGCCGAAGCCACCATACGGAACACTTCGGCAATGGATAAACAGGGCACCAATTCAGCCGCATGACCAAATTGGCGCAAGGCCGCCAGCTGGCTAAACGTCCCCGCTGGGCCCAAATAGGCCACGCGCATGGGTTGTTCAAGCGCCAGACAGGCCGACATAATTTCGCGGAATAGCCAGGCCACGCTGGCATCATCCAAAGGCCCGATATTCAGGCTTTGAATGCGGCGCAATACCTGCGCCTCCCGCTCCGGGCGATAGAATTGGGCATCATCATGGCCTGCGGCACGCTTGATCTCACCTACCGAATGGGCAAGATTGGCGCGCTCAGAAAGCAAATCCAGTAGACGCTGATCGAGCACATCAATACGCTCGCGTACATCTTCCAGCCGCAAAATCGGCTGTGCACCCTCCTCCATGCCCATCTCCAGACTTAGATTACACGCACGTTCAATACACCATTGATGCCACGGATCGCTTCCGCAGCATCAGTCGGGATTTCGCCTTCAATGTCGATCAGGGTGTAAGCCACGTCGCCGCGCGAGTCGTTGACCATATGCACAATGTTGACCTTGTGGCTACCCAGCACATGCGAAATTTGCCCAACCATATCCGGCAGGTTCTTATTGGCTATGGCCAAACGATGATCGCCCTTACGGGGCAGCTTGATTTCCGGAAAGTTCACTGAGTTCAGGATGTTGCCATTCTCCAAGAAATCACGCACCTGATCGGCCACCATAATCGCGCAGTTATCTTCGGCCTCGCCCGTAGACGCGCCAAGGTGCGGCAAGGTGATGCAGCGCGGGTGATCTTTGGTGGCATTCACCGGGAAATCCGACACATACGCATGTGCTTTGCCTGCATCCAGAGCAGCAACCATAGCCGCCTCATCCACCACACCTTCGCGGGCAAAGTTCAGCACCACCACGTTGTCTTTCATGAACTTCAAACGCTCGGCGTTAATCAGGTTGCGGGTCGCGTCGATCAAGGGTACGTGGAAGGTTACAAAATCTGCACGCGCCAAAAGCTCGTCCACGCTGCTCGCCTGTTGTACATCGGCAGACAATTCCCATGCGCGCTCAACGGTAATACCCGGGTCAAAACCGACAACTTTCATGCCCAAAGCACGCGCCGTGTTGGCTACGCGCACACCTATCGCCCCCAAACCAATCACACCCAAGGTGCGACCCGGCAACTCAAAACCAACAAAGTTTTTCTTGCCATCTTCAACAGCCTTGTGCAGGAAGGTGTCATCGCCGCTTAAGCCAGTGGCGAATTTCCAAGCCTGTGGGATGTTACGCGCCGCCAGCAACATACCGGCAATCACCAGCTCTTTCACCGCATTGGCATTTGCGCCCGGGGCGTTGAAGACCACAATGCCCTTCTCGCTCATTTCCTTGACCGGGATGTTATTCACACCGGCACCGGCGCGACCAATCGCCTTCAGGCTGGCGGGTACAGGCATGTCGTGCATCTTGGCGGAACGCACTAGGACAGCATCCGGGGTTTGCACTTCAGAGGCAACTTCGTATTTGTCGCGTGGCAAACGATCCAAGCCAACCGCCGCAATATTGTTCAGGGTAAGAATCTTAAACATCGTATAACTCCTTAATTCTAATAACAATTAGCCGTTACGCTGAGCAAAGTCATTCATAAAGGCGATTAGCGCATCCACACCTTCTTCCGGCATGGCGTTATAAATACTGGCGCGCATACCACCAACCGAGCGATGACCGGCCAAACTGGTCAAACCTGCGGCCTCGGCCTCCTTGAGGAAGGCTTTGTCCAAATCGCTATTCGCCAACAGGAAAGGCACGTTCATCCATGAGCGGCACTTCACATCGACTGGGTTGGAGTAAAACGGTGAGCTGTCAATCGCCGCATACAGCTTGTGTGCCTTACGCTGATTGATGGCTTCCATGGCCGCCAAACCGCCCATTTCCAGCAGATGCTCGAACACAAGGCCAGCGATATACCACGCATAAGTCGGTGGCGTGTTGTACATCGAACCGTTATCGGCATGGGTTTTGTAGTCGAACATGACCGGCGTACCCGGTAGGGCTTGGCCGATCAAATCATCACGCACAATGGCAATGGTCAGTCCCGCAGGACCGATATTTTTCTGCGCACCCGCGTAAATCACGCCGAATTTAGAAATATCGATGGGGCGCGACATGATGGTAGACGACAGATCGGCCACCAGTGGAATATCACCGGTGTTTGGAATATAACCAAACTCAACACCCGCGATGGTTTCGTTCGGGGTGTAATGCACAAACGCGGCATCTTTGCTGAAGCTCAATTCGGAAGCATCCGGCAAAGTGGTGTACTTACTGCCCTTGGTATCCGCAATCACATTGACATTGCAATAACGCTTGGCTTCCGCCACCGCTTTTTCCGACCAGTGACCGGTATTCAGATAATCTGCGCTGGTTTTGCCGCGCAAAAGGTTCATCGGCACCATGCTGAATTGCGCCGATGCGCCACCTTGCAGAAACAGCACCTTGTAGTTTTCAGGCACATTCATCAGCGTGCGGAAATCGGCTTCGGCCTTTTCGGCAATCGAAACATATTCCTTGCCGCGATGGCTCATTTCCATCACACACATGCCTGAACCGTTCCAGTTGAGCATTTCGTCACGCGCACGCACCAACACCTCGGTGGGCAAAATGGCGGGGCCTGCACTGAAATTGAATACTCGATTCTCTACCATTGACATGAAAACAATCCTCTAACTAAATGATTAATCTTGAATTTCGTCTTGATGACTCATGTCATCATCGGCAGTTGGGGTTTCGGTGGTCTGTTCCGCATCAATCACAACATCCTCAACGCTTTGAATACGTTCAATCTGCACCAGATGCTCGTCTTTGCTCAAGCGAATCAAGGTCACACCTTGCGTATTGCGCCCCACCTGTGAAATTTCCGCCACCGGCGTGCGCACCAAGGTGCCCTGGTCGCTAATCAGCATCAGCTCATCGTCTTCAAATACGCGCACCGCACCGACCAACAAGCCATTACGCTCGGTCGTTTGCAGGGCAATCACACCCTGACCACCACGGTTATGGCGTGGGAAATCGTCCAGCGGCGTGCGCTTGCCATAGCCATTGGCCGAGGCGGTGAGAATGTCGCCCTTGTTTTCCTGCGTGCCTTCAAGCACACCCTCACCCAAGTTATCAATCAGACTTTCAGCGGGGTTTTCACCATGCGCAATAATCATGGACACTACAACCTGACCTTCCGCCAGACGCACACCAATCACTCCCGACGCGCCGCGCCCCATCGAGCGCACATCAGTTTCCGCAAAGCGAATCACCTTGCCAGCATTGGTGAACAACATCACGTCCTGGGAGCCATCGGTCAATGCTGCGCCAATCAGACTGTCACCGTCGCGAATATCAATGGCGATAATGCCGCTGTTGCGCGGACGCGAGTATTCGACCAGCGGAGTCTTCTTGATTATGCCGTTTTGGGTGGCGAACATGACATAGGATTCACCGGAGAAATCACGCAGCGGCAGCAAGGCCTCAATGCGCTCGTTATCCTCCAGCGGCAGGATATTCACAATCGGGCGACCACGCGCCTGACCACTGCCCAAGGGCAATTCCCAGACCTTCTTCCAATACACACGACCGCGACTGGTGAAAATCATCACCATGTCGTGCGAACTCGCCACCAGTAATTTCTGAATGGCATCCTCGCCCTTGACCTTGGCGGCACTTTTGCCACGACCACCACGATGTTGCGCGGCGTAGTCCGACAAGGACTGGGTTTTAATATAGCCCGCGTGCGACAACGTGACCACGCGCTGTTCCTCGGCAATCAGGTCTTCTTCCGACAAATCCGCGCGCGAAGCCTGAATCTCAGTACGGCGCGCATCAGCAAACTGGGTGCGCACCTGCACCAATTCGCCACGAATCACGGCACGCATACGATCAGGATTACCAAGTATTTCAAGCAGTTCGCCAATAGTGTTAAGAATTTCAGCGAACTCGCCAACGATCTTGTCCTGTTCCAAACCAGTCAAACGATGCAGGCGCAACTCAAGAATCGCTTGCGCCTGAGTGGCTGAAAGACGGTAAGTACCATCTTCGGAAGCACCAAAATCGGCATCCAAACCATCCGGGCGCGAGGATGAGGCGCCGGTACGCGCCAACATATCGGACACAATGCCCGAACTCCAACGCCGCCCCAGCAAGCCCTCTTTAGCTTCAGCCGGGCTGGAAGCGGCTTTAATCAAGGCGATAATTTCATCGATATTGGCCAGCGCAACCGCCAGACCTTCCAAGATATGCGCACGATCGCGAGCTTTGCGCAGCTCAAACAGGGTGCGGCGCGTGACCACATCACGACGATGGCGCAGGAAGGCTTCGAGCATATCGCGCAGCGGCAAGGTGCGCGGCTGACCATCCACCAAAGCCACCATGTTCAATCCAAACACGGTTTGCAACTGGGTTTGCTGATACAGATTATTCAGCAGCACCTCGGCCATTTCACCGCGTTTGACTTCAATCACCACGCGCATCCCATCCTTGTCGGATTCGTCGCGCAGCGCGGAAATACCTTCGATTTTCTTTTCTTTAACCAGCTCGGCAATGCGTTCGATCAAACGCGCCTTATTTACCTGATAGGGCAGCTCAGAAATAATAATGGTCTGATGACCGCGATCATCTTCTTCAATGCGAGCAAGTGCGCGCACTTGAATACGACCACGCCCCGTCAAATAGGCTTCACGCAACCCTGCACCGCCAAAAATAATACCGGCGGTGGGAAAGTCGGGGCCTGGAACCAATTCAAGCAGGCGCTCGGTATCAAGATGCTCGTCATCAATCAAAGCGAGGCAGGCATCAATCACTTCGCCCAGATTATGCGGCGGTATATTGGTGGCCATGCCCACGGCAATGCCGGACGAGCCATTGATCAGCAGATTGGGAATACGCGCGGGAAATACGACCGGTTCGCGCTCGGAACCATCGTAGTTGGGCGCAAAATCAACGGTGTCCTTGTCGATATCGGCCAGCAATTCGTGGGCGATCCGCGACATGCGGATTTCGGTGTAACGCATGGCCGCTGGGGCATCGCCATCCACCGAACCGAAGTTACCCTGGCCGTCGACCAGCATGTAGCGCAAGGAAAACGGCTGTGCCATGCGCACAATGGTGTCGTAAATCGCCGAGTCGCCGTGCGGGTGATATTTACCCATAATGTCACCCACCAAGCGGGCGGACTTCTTGTAGGGCTTGTTCCAGTCGTTGTTCTGTTCGCTCATTGCAAACAGGGCGCGACGATGGACAGGTTTCAAACCATCACGCACATCAGGTAGGGCACGCCCCACAATGACGCTCATCGCGTATTCCATGTAGGACTGGCGCATCTCGTCTTCGAGATTGACCGGTAAAACTTCCTTGGC
>DYLI01000178.1 GCA_020722165.1 Halothiobacillus neapolitanus
GCCCTTACAAGGCGTAGGTCGGGGGTTCGAACCCCTCAGCACCCACCATCGGTTGTTGCATCGTCCGACTTCATTCTGATTCTCACGGTTGTCTCGTCGCACTTTCCGGCGGCCTTGAGCGCCCGCAAACAATGTGGGCAAGTTCCCGCATTGCACCCCTATCCAAGTCCGCGCCACCATGCTCGAATCCATACGCAAACACAGCAAGCTGATGCAAATCGTGCTGTTCGTGTTGATCTTTCCTTCTTTCGTGCTGTTTGGAATTCAGGGCTACTCCAGCTTTGAGGGGGGCGCTGATGCGGCGGCGAAGGTGGGCGGCCAGACCATCAGCATGCAGCAGCTCGACGCTGCCAACCGCGACGAGATCGCACGCCTGCAAAGCATGCTTGGCAGTGCGGTGGACATCAAGCAGCTCGACACGCCCGAGCAGAAGCTGCGCACGCTCGACGGCATGATTCGCCAGACCTTGCTGCAACTCGAAGCCCGGCGCGAACATCTCGAAGTGACCGACGCCCAGGTGCAACAGGCCATTCTGCAGATTCCGCAAATCGCCGCATTGCGCAAGCCCGATGGCAGTTTTGACGTGCAGGCCTATCGCAGTCTGATCGCCGCACAGGGGATGAATACCTCGCAATTCGAAGCGCAGGTGCGCGAACAGCTCATCCTGCAACAGGTGCTCGGCGGCTTGGCCGGATCGGTGATCGACAGCCAGGCCCTGGCTACAGCCGCCGCCAAAGCGGCTGCGCAACAGCGCGAAGTGCGTCTGGCCCTGTTCAAGCCGGCAGACTACACGGCAAAGGTACAAGTGACCCCGCAAGAGGTCGAGACCTTCTACAAGAACAACACCTCCCGGTTCCAGAAACCCGAGTCAGCCGACATTCAGTACGTGGTTCTGAGCGCCGCTGAAATGGCCGCTGGCATCAAAGTCACCGCCGAGCAGGCCAAGACGTTTTACGACGCCAATCTGTCCAAATTTTCGACACCGGCCGAACGCCGCGCCAGCCACATCCTGATCGCGGTTCCTGCCGATGCCACTGCGGCGCAGCAAGAGCAAGCCAAGGCCCGTGCCGAGGCCATCGCCAAGCAGGTGAAGGCCCACCCCGCTGAATTTGCCGAGCTGGCGCGCAAGGATTCGCAAGATCCGGGATCCGCCGAGAAGGGCGGTGATCTGGGCTATTTCACCGTCGATGCGATGGTCAAGCCCTTTGCCGATGCGGTATTCGGCATGCAGAAAATCGGCGAAATCGTCGGGCCGATCAAGACCCAGTTCGGCTATCACATCATCGAGCTCACCGGCATCAAGCCGGGCGTCCAGCAGCCCTTCGATGCCGTCAAGGCCAGCATTGAAAAACAGTTGCAGCAGGAGGCCGCGCAGAAACAGATGTCGGCCGACGTGGAAACCTTCACCAACGCGGTGTTCGAGCATCCGGACAGCTTCCAGCCCGTCGAAGACAAGCTGCATCTGAAGGTGCAATCCGCCAGCAACGTCACCCGCACGCCGCAGCCCGCAGCGCCAGGAGCAATCAGTCCGCTGTCGAGCAAAGCGTTCCTCGACGCGCTGTTTGCCGAAAGCAGCTTGCGCAACAAACACAATCTGCAGGCCATCCAGATTGCGCCCAACGTCTGGGCTTCCGCCCGCGTGCTGTCGTTCAGCCCGGCGCAGACCCTGCCTTTGGCGCAAGTGCAGACCCAGGCGCGGCAGATGTTGGTCGATCAGAAAGCGGCCGAACTCGCTCGCAAAGCGGGCGAGCAGGCGCTGAAGTCGCCTGCCACCCTTACCTTTGGCGCGCCACAGACGATCAACCTGACCCAGCCAACCCCTGGTGTTTCGCCGCTCATCGTTTCCAAGGCATTCGGGCTGAGCGCCAGCAAGTTGCCCGCCACCGCCGGTGTTGATCTCGGCGCGCAAGGCTATGCCGTGCTGCAGCTCGACAAGGTGATCGAGGGCCAGGCGTCCACGCAACTGATCAGCGCAGCCGCCAACGCCGAGCAACAGGCGATCACCCAGGGCGTGATGAACGCTTACATCGAAGCCTTGAAGAAGCGTTTCGGGGTGGAAATTTTCTACAAACCCAAGACTGAATCCGCAGCCGCCGGCTGATTGCCGCGGCTGCAGGCCTGGCCTTCGAAAAGGCCAGGACTTTGGTATAGAATGCTCGCTTTTCTGCGGTGGCTGTAGCTCAGTTGGTAGAGTCCAGGATTGTGATTCCTGTCGTCGTGGGTTCGAGTCCCATCAGCCACCCCAAATAAATCAAGCACTTAGCCCAGCCTCACCCGCTGGGCTTTTTGTTGCCCGGCGTCCATGTA
>DYLI01000179.1 GCA_020722165.1 Halothiobacillus neapolitanus
AATAAACGATCTTAAATGTATCGAACCCGACCCGCCTTGTGCGGGTCTTCTCGTTTCTGGGTGTCTGGATTTTAGGCAATAAAAAACCCCGCAGTGGCGCGGGGTCTTTTAGGGGCGCACTGAGTTTAATACCTGTCGCGGTAGTGCATATCTTTCAGCCAGATTTTAAGGCTTTTGACATCGTGAATTTCATTCAGGTCAAGCTGCATAAAGTGCATGTCGCGTTGATGGGCGGCGATGTCTTGAGCGAGCAGGCGCATGATGCTGGTGGGTTTGGCGTTGTAGCCCAGGCTGTTGTAGTCGATGGAAAAACGCGCGCGGAATTCCATTTCGATTTGGGTTTTTTCGGCGTTGAGTTCAACCAGTTGCTGCTTGAGAGTTTTGGTGAAACGCGCAAGGCGTTCGGCGCTAAGGTTGCTTAGGCTGGCGGGGTCGATGTGGTCGAGTTCGATTTGTAATTCAAGCAGTTGCAGTAGGTTGTTTTTTTCATAGGCTTGGTTGACGCGCTGCATGAGTTCGGTTTTGCGCGCGCGTTGCTCGGGGTCGCTTTCGCGGTCGGGGTGCAGGTTGCTGACCAGTTTGCGGTAGATTTCGCGCACGGAGAGTTTGATGTCTTGGGCGTCTTCGGCTTCTTTTTGCTCTTTGGCGAGCTGTTTGGCGGTTTTCTTGCGTTTGGCCTGGCGTTGTTCGCGCGCACGCTCTTCTGCAGCGTATTGCTCGTGCAGGTGTGCCTCGGCGCGCTGCATGAATTCGTCATAGCTGAGTTCGTCGGCATCTTCACCCAGATCAACACCGGTCATTTCAACAAATTCGGCTTTCATGGCGGCAAGAATGTCGGCCTGGCGTTCGTTGAGCTTGGAGTGGGTGTCATGTGGGCGATATTTGTCGCAAATCGCTTCAAGTTGCGGGTTGTTTCCCTGCGCAAGCAGGCCGCTGGCGAGCTCAAGAATCATGTCGCCGAGGCGCTCGCGGTCGCGCTTGCTTAAGCCTTTTTCATCATAGAGTTCATCTAGGCGCAACACGAAGTCGGCTTTGAGTTTGTTTTTGGCTTGCAATATCGGCAGCAGGTCGAGGGTGTATTTTTGCTGAAAGGTGCCGATGGTGCTCTGCCATTCCGTGATTTGCGCACGCTTCGTTTCAATCTGTTGCAGCAGTTTGTTGAAAGCGGCCTGCGCGGGGGTGAGCGTGGTCGCGCCGCCAGCGGGGGTAAGGGTAATGGCGGTTGCGGGGGGCGGCTCGTCGAAGCGTTTTTTGCTCATGGTGATGCTGCGTTGGCTTAAACCACTTCGCCGCGCAGCGAGTTGGGGCGAACTTCGGTGATGCGCACATCGACAAATTGGCCAATCAGGGCGGCATCGCCTTTGAAGTTCACTACGCGGTTGTTTTCGGTGCGACCTTTGAGTTCAGAGGCATCTTTGGTGGACTCGCCTTCGACCAGGATGCGCTCGATACCGCCGAGCATGGCTTCTGAAATGGCACGCGCCTGACTGTTGATAAGCTCTTGCAGACGTTGAAGACGTTCTTTTTTCACCTCCAGCGGCGTGTCGTCGTCCATGCTGGCGGCGGGTGTGCCGGGGCGGGCGCTGTAGACGAAGCTGTAGGATTGGTCAAAGCCGATATCGCGGATGAGCTTCATGGTGGCTTCAAAGTCGGCTTCGGTTTCGCCGGGGAAGCCGATAATAAAGTCGGAAGACAGGCAAATATCCGGGCGCGCTTCGCGCAGTTTGCGGATTTTGGATTTGTATTCGAGCGCGGTGTGGCCGCGTTTCATGGCCGCCAAGGTGCGATCCGAGCCCGATTGCACCGGCAAATGCAGGAAGCTGGCCAGCTTGGGCACGTTGCGGTAGGCCTCGATCAGGCGGTCGGTGAATTCGACCGGGTGCGAGGTGGTGAAGCGGATGCGTTCGATGCCATCAATCGCGGCGACAAATTCGATCAGGAAGGCCAAATCAGCCACGTCGCCATTATCCATTGCGCCGCGATAGGAATTGACGTTTTGCCCAAGCAGGTTGACTTCGCGCACGCCTTGCGCGGCAAGTTGGGCGATTTCGGTGAGAACGTCGTCGAACGGGCGCGAAACTTCTTCGCCGCGCGTATAGGGTACGACGCAGAAGGTGCAGTATTTGGAGCAGCCTTCCATGATGGAGACAAACGCGGTCACGCCATCGGCGCGTGGTTCGGGCAGATTGTCGAATTTTTCGATTTCCGGGAAGGAAATATCGACCACGGATTTGCCGCTGACGCGCACTTCGCTCAGCATTTCCGGCAGGCGGTGCAGCGTCTGCGGGCCGAAGACCAGATC
>DYLI01000028.1:0-8795 GCA_020722165.1 Halothiobacillus neapolitanus
ACTTAGGTTTGCGCATCCTCGCCCGCGAAATGGTTGATAGTCAGCAACAAAGCCGACCGCTAATGCGCCTTGCGCCCAACCTGCTGGCGGAAACAGCGGTGTATCGGCTGGCGGCGAAATAAAAAAAACCCCGCGACTTAGGCGGGGTTTTGCGTGAAGTTGCAAAGTATCAGACAGCTCGCAGCAACTTGCGATTCAACCCAAAAATCAGCTGTACGGTCTTGAGTTGCACCCACACAAACGGGGCGAGCAGCAGGAAATACACCCAAGACAGCTTATCCACCAGCCCGGTGCCAACCAGCCCCATATTGACGAAAAACACACCGAAGACGAAGAACGCCACGCCGGGGCAGACGAGGGCAAACGTACCCGCATTGCCTTTATCGCCGCGCACGTAATCGCGGAAATAGCCCAAGCGATTCATCACCGCCCAGCCAATCAGGCCGAACAAAATCTGCACGGAAAGCACGGCGGCGGTCAGCACGAACAGCGACGAGGGGTCGCCATGTACGCCAAAACCTTGATGCAGACCGTGACTCAAGCGAATCCAGGTAATGCCAAGCAAGGTAAGAATCGGGATCAGAATCCACAGGCTCGCGCTGGCCGCCTCGCTGATACCGTGTTCCATCATGGCGTTAAAGCCCGTCACCAATTTAATCACCGCCAACAAGCTGGCCGTGGTGAAGAAGAACAGCGAGAACGCAATACTAAAAGCCACCGTAGTTTTTTCCGCGCTCATTGCGGCAGGTGCAGCCAGTCCAACCGCAATCATGGCAAGCGAGAAAATAGCGATCATGGGCGCGAGGCTATTGCTGCTGGCAAAGTCCAGGCCGCCCTCACTCAACACGCGTGCGAAGTACGTCACCAAAATGCGCATGGCATACACGCCGACCGCCAGAAACGCCAGCAGCGCCGCCGGGAACAGCCATTCCACCACGCTCCACAGATTGGGCACAAACACCGCGCCGAGCGCGAACAGCACGTTAATGCTCATGGCCAGGGTCAGTGGAATCGCCATCAGGGTAATTTCCGCATTCGAGGTCGTCAGTTTGGGGAAGGCTTCGGTTTTTTTGAACAACGCATACTCTCGCAGATTCCATGCCAGCAGGCGGAAGTGCAGATACGCAAAATACACGATCACGACAAGATCAAGCGCAATCAAGCTTGATACCAGTAAATTATCGCCCGTCAACAATGGCCAAAGATGATTGAAGGTTGCCATCGGCGAGCCGGGATGCGGGGTCATGAACAACAAATAGATGAAAAACGACACCGATAATCCGCCCGCGCCCAAGGCGGCGAGGAAATAAAGCGGCGAGTAACCCGCCCCAAGATTTTTGCGCAACATGCTTAACCCCATAAGAAATGACTAATGGAGCGAGTTTAGGGGCAGAGCGTGATCACATCAACCTGTTTAATGAATGAATAAAACAAAATACTAGCCACAGAGGACACTGAGATCACCGAGAAATATCGTAGCCCGGATGAAGCGAAGCGGAATCCGGGAATGATCGTGAATGTCCTGCCCCCCTCCCCGGATTGCCTTCCGGGCTACAAGACTGTGGCTAAAACGACGTTAAACCACGTCCTCAACAGGTTCCACCGTCGGCGCAACACGCTGCAAAACCGCCGCAAAAAATCCATCGGTGCCATGCTGTGCCGGGTCGAGCTTAAGCATATCGCCTACATTCGGCGGGGTAATGCCCTGTTCGGCAAGAATCTCAGCGGCAGAAACCAGCTTGAAATCAGGATGATGCGCTAAAAACTGCTCAATAATGCGCTCGTTTTCTTCCGGCAAAATCGAACAGGTGGCGTAAATCACCCGGCCTTGCGGCTTGAGCAAACGCACCGCACCGTCAAGCAGTGCGGCTTGCGTGGCATTCAACTCCTCAAGATCAAGCACGCGCCATTTCAAATCGGGATTGCGCCGCCAGGTGCCCGTGCCGGAGCAGGGCGCGTCAATTAAAATGCGGTCAAACATGCCTTTATTGCGCTTCAAATGCGCGTCGGTCATGCCAGTAATTGCCACCGGGCGCACGTTCGACAAGCCCGCACGGCGCATTCTTGGAGTGAGTTTTTCCAAACGGTGCGCGGAAATATCGGTGGCCATCAAGCTACCCTTACTCTGCATTAGTGCGCCGAGTTGCAGCGTCTTGCCGCCTGCGCCCGCGCACAAATCCAGCACGCGCTCGCCCGGCTTGGGCGCGACCAAGTGCCCAACCAACTGGCTGGCCTCGTCCTGCACTTCAAAAAGGCCTTCCTTAAACGCGGGCAGGCTGAACAATGGACGACGATCATGCCGACGCAGGCCATTCGGCGCATACGGTGTCAGCTCGGTCGCAAGACCCAATTCATCCAGCATGTGCTGAATATCGGCGCGCTTGGCCTTGAGCGTATTGACACGAATATCCACCGGCGCGGGCTGATTCATCGCGGCGCACAAGACCAATAATTCCGGCTCGCTATACACCTGCAACAAACGCTCGGCCAACACATCCGGCAGATTGGCGCGCACGGCCAACGGAGCTTCATCGGCATTGCGCGCCAAATCATCCAAAGCCTGCGCCGCACCCTGATTTCCTAACCACTTGAGTACAAAGGTTTTATCCGCCCAATCCTGATCGAGCATAAAACCCGCCACCAGCATATTCCACTGTTTTTCACCCACGCCCATGCGCCAGGCCAAACTACGCCGCTGGCGCAGCACGCCGTAGACGCTTTCCGCCACGATGCCGCGATCGCGCGCGCCCATCTGCGGCAGCTTGCGGAAATGGTGATACAGCACTTGGTCGGCTGGCACAGTGCCTTGGGCGATTTCCGTCAAAATACCCACCGCAAGGGCGAAATGATGGTAACGCGCCTGCGCCGTGCCGCGTGTGATTTGCTGCGCAGGGCGCGGCGTGGCGGTTTGAGCGGGCTCTTCGGGGAAAAGGCGTGGGATTAAAGACATGAAAGTCTCCCTAATGATAAAAACATAAAAATGAAGCCCGCAGCGGCGGGCTCAGGCGCAAAAAAAACCGAATTTAGCCACGGAGATCACGGAGGGCACAGAGCCAAAAGCAAGGTGGCTATCAGTGAGCCTGTCGAAGGGCATTAGGGTGGGCTTCGACAGGCTCAGCCTGAATGGTGGTATTCAAACTTCATCTGGCGGGATCAATAAGCACAGCTTTATCCGCCCGCCATACGACTCGCTAATCTCCGTGCCCTCTGTGGCTAAAAATCTGTTACGGCTGATACTGATACAACCAGGTTTCAGTCAACGGCTTGCCATCAACCTCTAGGTAAGCGCGGAATTCAACCGGCTCGCCACCATCCGCCGCAAGGTCGAACTCCGAGCGCCAGCGCGGGGTGTACCAGATCGGCTCGGTGCGCATTAAAGAGAGCGTGCCGCGTGAAGCCGTTACCACCACTTTCGGGCGCACGCCCCACGGAATGTTTTTCAGCGACTCGCCGTCCCACTCGATGACGAATTTCTTGGTATTGGCCGGATGCTCCTTGCCCGGTTCACCGCCGCGCCCGACGCGCAAGGCCACCGCGCGCGCCAGACTCACAGGAAAGTCAGGCTGATTTGCCAACCAGTGCAGGCGGTATTTGAAGCTGAAACTTGCCCCGCTCGAAGCCTGCTTTTCCGGCACCCAGAACACGCCAATGTTGTCATACACCTCATCGTCGGTCGGAATCTCGATCAACTGCACCCGACCCTTGCCCCACTCGCCTACGGGTTCCACCCACACGCTGGGGCGGCGGTCATAGCTCACGCCATCCAGATAATGATCGTAATTGCGGTCGCGCTGCGCTAAGCCAAAACCCTTGGGGTTATGGTCGGTAAACGACGAGGCAATGATGCGATTCGGGTTGTTCAGTGGACGCGCAATGCGCTCGCCCGCCCCCGTCCACATTACCAGCGTGTCGGAGTCATGCACTTCAGGCCGCCAGTCATGCGAATGTGCCGACGGGTATTCGGCATACCAGAACATGGAGGTCAGCGGCGCGATACCCAAACGCTCCACGGTCTTACGCATGAAAATGTGGTTTTCAATATCCATCACCACACCCTTGGTGCGCGAAATGGCAAAGCGGAACGCGCCCGTCACCGAGGGACCATCCAACAGGGCATACACCACAACCGGATCGCCATCCTTGAGCGCAGGCTCGATCCAAAAGGAGCGGAAGTCGGGGAACTCTTCCGGCTCGCTACCGCCCACATTCAGTGCAATACCACGCGCCGACAGGCCAACTTGCCCAAGCTCACCCACGGCACGGAAATACGAGCCACCCTGAAAAGTCGCCCAAGGCTCCTTCTTCGTCCAATCGGCCTGATTGCGCGATTCCATAATCCATAATCCGGCAATGGCCGAATCGGTCGGCGCAAGCTGATTCATCGGACTGGCCGGGCCAAAGCTAAAGTAATCAGGGCGATAAAGAATTTCGCGTGCTTGCCCAGACTCTACCGAGAACATGCGCACCGACTTGGGAAAATAGGTTCCCACTGGACGGAACGTGACCGGATAAGCCGATGGGCCTTTGCGCCACAGAGCGAGGTTGTAATTGAAATTGATACGCCCCTGCTCGTCGTAAGTGATCTTCTTGATCGCGTCGGGGTTCGGGCGTGGTGGCTCTTTGTAGGGTTTATCGGCCATTTCCTTGGCCATTTTGCGCAGCATGTCGAAATCAAACGGCTGGGCATCACCAAAGCTCAGACCGGTTGCCTCGGCGGCTGCAAGCACCTCAGGCGTGAGTGCGCCAATAAATGGCAAACCCGCAAGCGCGGCTAAAAAACTACGGCGGGATAAGTCAACAGACATAAAAACTCCGGCAACAAATCGATAGGATGATAATTAGGCGAGATTGTACGTGCTTAAGCCAATACCTTGCACCATTCTGCAAACAAACGCGCATCACCCGCGCACACCGCCGAGCGTTTTTCCAGCGTATTGTTGAATACGGCCTCGCCATCCAGCGTGCGGCTATGCCCGCCCACTTCTTCCAGAATCAGATGCCCGGCGGCGTAATCCCACAAACCCTGCTTACCGTGCAGGTAAACATGAAAACGCCCTGCCGCCACCCAACACCAATCCAGCGCCACCGAACCAATCGAACGCTGCGAACTGTAGGGCGGCTGCACCACCAGCCTCGTCGCCAATGCGGGGCTTAAACGCTTGAAATCAATACAGGCCAGCGTTTTGTCCAGTGGAATATCATGCACAACAGGCTGCATCCTCTCGCCATTCAGCCAAGCACCCTCGCCACGCGCCGCGCTGAATATTTCATCGCGCATTACATCGAACACCACGCCCAGCACCACCTGCCCAGCGCGAATCAGCGCCAAGGACGGGCCAAACAGCGGCACACCGGCAGAAAAATTGCTTGTACCATCCACCGGATCAAGCACCCACAGCCCCGTATCGGCGTGCTGCATCAGATGTTGCTGCTCCTCGGCACTCATTTCCTCGCCGAGAAACGGTATGTCCGGCCACAACGCCGCCAAATCGCGCTGCACGCGGTTTTGCATTGCTGTATCCGCCTCGGTCAGCCACGAACCATCCGCTTTCAAATGCCCCGCCACCTTGCGATAACGCGGCAGGATTTCTTCCAAGGCTGCCCGGCGTACCAGTGCAGCAACGTCTTGAAATTCCATAATTCACTCCATCAGCGTTCAAAACGATAAAAAACATCCAAACCGCTGGATCGTGTACCCACTTGGCCGCGCACCTGAATTGAGCGTGTCCAATCGTAGGTCAGCACCACACTTTGCACACCATTGCCCAAGCCTTGCACATAGCGCAAATACAGGCGTGGGGTCAGGTATTTACCTAGCACCAAGCTCAATTCATTGGTACCCAGCGCGGTTTCAAAGCCCATTTCTTCCAGCCCCAAATCGCGCGCCACCGAGCTTTCGGCCAAATCGCCGGCCGCCATCAGCCCCGCGCCCTGGGCTAACTGCAACATCAGTTGCGTACTCGCGCCGCCTGCCATTTTCGACGAGCGCCCGGTCACAAGGTAAGACAGCATTTCCGACTGCGGCAACGACGGCTGCGAGAACAGGGCGATTTTCGGTGCACTCGCCCGCCCGGTGATATGCAGCCCCACCACCACATCGTTTTCCGTTACCCGGCGCACGGCACGAATATCCAGCCCTGGGTCGGTAAGCGGTGAGTCGGCGAACAACAAACGCCCCTGCTCGATATTCAAATCTTGCCCGTAAGCGCGGTAACGTGCATCGACAAGCTGCAACTCCCCCTGCGCACGTGGGCTGGCAAAAGATGGGCGATCAAGCACACGTATCTGACCTTGCACCCGCCCTTTGAACCCTAAGCCTTCGATTCGCACATTGTCGCCCAACACCAGCAGCACATCCGCATCCACGGTGCTGGCAGGCTCGCTTGGCACTTCGCCCAAAATGCGCACATCACTTGAGCGTCGCAGCGCACCCGCGCCAAAGCCGCCGACATCAAACAAGGCTTGCGGCACGTCCACGCGCCCACTGACCTGACTCGTGCCAGGCGACAGATTCAGCGTGAGATCGGGGGATGCCTGCACGCTGGCATTCGGCAGGCGCATGACCGTCAGGTTTTGACCGCCGATATGCAGCTTAGCCTGCCACTTGGGAAAATCGGCCAAATCAATGCGCCCACTCAGATTAGCCTTGCCCGAGCCTAGCAACGCCGAACCTTCCAGCGTCAGAACATTCGACGCATCGGCGCGTAACAAAACCTGCCCCTCGGTCACACGCACACCCAAATCCGGCAACACCACACGCCCATCGACCACCTGCACCCCGCCGCTGATTTTCGGCTCGTCCAGCGTACCCGCAATCAGCAAACGCCCCGCCAAGCGGCCTTGCGGCTCTTTAAGCATCGGCAAAAAGCCCGCCAACAGCGAATTATCTTCAAAGCGCAAATCAACATAGCCTTGCATGGGCTGATTCTGCGGCAACCCGTCATCCAGATTCAAACCTGGCAAATTCACCTGCATTTCGATGCGGTTCGCGTCATTGATGCCCACATTAGCCGCCAATCGCCCCACACTGCCGCCGAACTCAGCCTCAAGATGCGTCGCATCCAGCGCAACATCACGCCATTCTGGTACGCCCTTGAGCGCCTGATTCGGCAAACCGGTTTGCACCCGCGCGACGACATTTTGCCCATCCAAGGCCGCTTGAATACGCAGCGGCGCGCCCTGGGGTGCATCCAACGCCACAAACCCACCCAACACACCGCGCAACTGCAGCGGCTTGCCTTTCAAAAACGTATCCAGCCCGGAGAGATTGAAATCACGCACATCCAAACGCGCTTTTGAGCCGTCCTTGCCCGCACGCCATTGCCCCTGCACACAAGCCTGTGCCTTGCCCGGTGGCGTGGTCAACACCCCGCACCACTCAGGTAAAGTGAACTGATCCGCCCCCGCCACCAACTCCACCGCCTGCGTGCTGATCCATGAACCGGTCGGCGTGTTGTCGAGCGTGGCCGACTGAATGCGCAAATGCTCCAACGTGCCATCCCACGCGCCTTGGGCTTGCAGGTTCAAACGCAAGTCTTGGCTTTTGCCCACGCCTTGCACTAATCCAATCTGCAAATCATGCGCCCGCACCGAGCCGCGCACATCCACTTGAGCCGTCTCCATGAGCGACTTGTTACTCTGTCGCAGTCCCTGAACATCGAGCTTGAAATTCATCGGCGCATCGGGCGACAACACAACCTCTTTTTCCTTGAACACAGGGAGCGCGAATTCAGCTTTGAGGTTAAGCGTCGCTAAAGTCATATCCTGCCAAGTCAGCGCTTGCCCTTGCACATCGGCCTTGATATTCGGCGCATCTTGCCTGCCGCTGATGGCAAAATTCGCCTGCGCTCGCCCACCCGCCTGCGGCACAAACTCGGCCAAGTTGGCCGAATTAAGCTTGCCCGTGAGATCAAACGTTTCCCCCAAGCTGCCCTTGGCTTCCAGCGTGCTGCCGCCGGAACGTAGCTTGAGGGTTCCCACGACCAGCTGCGGCAAGTTACTGGCCGTCCAAGCCTTAATCTCGGCATTCAAGCTGGCCTCCAGCGGATAGTCGCGCAGCTTGCCTTGCAGCCGTTCGAGCTTAAAGACACCGATCGGTTTGCCATCCTGCAAACGACCCTTGCTTTGCGCCGCGAGCGCCAAAGTCCCCGGCCAATCTTGGGCAAAAAGCTCCGGGTGCAACTCGCTCGCTTCAGCCTGCACATCCCAATGCACATCCTCAGCCCAGTCCACCTGCCCACTCAGATTTAAGCGCGTTTTGTCTTGCTGCACTTCAGCGCGCTCAATCTGCGCCATGGTTTGCGTGCCCGTTGCCTTGAAATCAGCCGCCAATGTTCCCAACTTCGGCGCAAATTCGGGCGGCACAAGCTTGAGCAAAGCGGGATGCTCTGCCAGGTGCAAAGGCTCAATATGCAGTCTCGCCGCCCATGGCAGGCCGTCGGTCAGCGGCTGCACCTCGGCATCAAGCTGCGCAGCCAAAGGCTCGGTCAAACGATGTTGCAGCTGCAAGGCCGCCAGCGTCCCCGTGAACTGCCCCTCGCCTGTCAGATTAAGCCACCCGCCATCCGCAAGACGCAGCGGCATTGCCCAAGCCAATGCGACATTCAGCACATCCTCCGGCTGCAAATCCCCCCTTGCCCCCCCTTTTCCAAAGGGGGGAACAAAGCCAGACTGGGCAAAGAGAGCATCTCCTTCATAAGCGACTGTACCTCCCCAATCGCCGCATAGATGAATACTCGAACCCGCCTGCCCGGCGATTCCTTCAAGCTGAAGGTGTTGCACGTCTAATCCAGACT
>DYLI01000028.1:8895-12287 GCA_020722165.1 Halothiobacillus neapolitanus
CCCGCCTGCCCGGCGATTCCTTCAAGCTGAAGGTGTTGCACGTCTAATCCAGACTTTTCGAGCGAGAAGCGCGCATTCAGGGAGTGCAACAGGGGTCGTGTATCACTCCGAACATCCCCCTCTCCCCAACCCTCGCCGGCCGGGAGAGAGGGTTGGGGAGAGGGGGGAGCCATCGGCACAGCCTGCGCAACAGGCTCAACCTTGCGCAAACTCACCCCATCCACCCGCAAATCATCGACAAACACTTCAACGGGTAGACTCAAACCCGCCCAAGACTCGCTCGCTGGCTTGGGCGCATCTGTCACGGGTGCAAGCTCAACCTGCACCCCGGCCAGCCACAGCGTATTCACCTGCACCCGTCGTTGCACAAGCTCCAGCGGGCTCCAATCCAATTCAACGCAATCCACGCGCAGCCGAGTTTCAGCCGCGTGCAACACCACGTTCTTCAGGCTCATGCGTCCAAACAACGCGCCCTCAGCATGACCCACCTGCACCCAACCCGCTGCATCCAGCGTCTGCACCACCATACGCAAGCCGGATGTCGTCGTTGCCAACCAAAACACCAGCGCAATCAGCGTCCATAGCAGCAGCCCACCCACCCCAGCGAACACGCCCAATAAGGACGCTATCAAGCGCAGGACGGGCACAATCAAAACTCCGCCCCCAAAGAAAAGTGCAGGCGGACGCTCTCGTCTTCGTTCTCAAAACCATGTGCCAAATACAGGCCAATCAACCCCACCGGCGAGCGCCACAACGCGCCCAGCCCTGCGCCGGTTTTGAGCTGTATATCCGTACCATTAAACGCATTGCCCGTATCCACAAACGCCGCCATGCCGAATGGATTTTTGAACATCCACTGATATTCCGCGCTCATCACCAGCAGATGTTCACCGCCCACCACATTGCCTTGCGTATCAGTCGCCCCCAGCGATTTGAAGGCATAGCCGCGCACGCTTAGATCGCCACCGGCAAAATAGCGCAGCGAAATCGGCACCTTGTCAAAATCGCCGGAGACGCTCGTCCCCAGACTGCCGCGCAACACCCACTGGTCGAATTCGCGCACGGGAAGCGTCAAGCCGCCATTCAGACGCAGCTGGGTCAAAGACGTACTGGAGGCCAACGTGCCCAGCGTAGTTTGCACATCCGCATCCCAGGCCCAGAGCGTGCGCCGCCCCCATACTTTTGGCCGATAAAACACAGACACCCCCGGCATGAACATATGCCCATACAGATTCGGTTCGTTACTGATCTCGTCCTGTTCGTACATCATCTCCAAACGCGCCTGCCGCCGCCATGCGCCTTTGACATCATTGGCCGACAGGCGCAGCGACAGCGTTTTGGTACTCACATCCTCCAATTCCTCCAGCCGACTGCGCAACGCCGTCGAGAAAAAATCCGTACTCGGCGTGCCACCAATCTCGAAATCGTTCATGCCCAAAAACCGCTCCGTGCCCGTGAGTGGTTTAATCCACGGGCGGCGCAGCTCCAGATCGGCCTGAATGTCGCGCTCAGACAGACTGACCTTGCCATGAAAACGATCACCGCGCGCATCCAGAAAGCGTCGCTCCATTTCCGCAGAAACCCGCGCCCCGGTATCCGTGCCATAACCCACACCGAAGGCATAGCGCGTCTGCTTGCGCGTGCTCAAAGCCGCCGTCACATCCACCGTATGCGTTTCGCGGTTAGGTTTGGGTGATACCTCCATACGCTCGAAAAACTGCGTGTCCGACAAGGTGCGCTGAAACGCAAGCAGGCGCGACACGCGAAACGGTTCGCCTTCTTTCCATGGCACATACCCATCCAGCAAGGCTTGCTCAAACTGCACCCCTTCAGCCGCCTGCTCAAAACGTGTACTGCCAAAGGCGTAACGTGTGCCACTCTCCAAGCTCAAAAACACCTGCGCCGTATCGCTTTCCGGGTTCACCAGAATCTCATGCCGGGTATAGACCGCATCCAGAAAGCCCACATCCTGCGCCAGTTGTAGCCACTGCCGCTTGAAATCCTCATACGGCGCATGCACCAGCGGCGCATTCACCAGCAGCGGAAAGGTTTTGGCGAAATCCGCAACCCGCCGCTGCTCCAGCGCGCCCCCCAGCAGCACCACATTCACCTCGGTAATACGCACAATCGGCCCCGGCGTGAAATTAAGCGTCAAGCGCCAGCCGGTTGGCGTGCCCTCAAGGTCAGCCACCACCTGGGCGCGATAAAACCCGGAAGCCTGCATAGCCTCGGCGGCCTCGCTTTCCGCACGCTGCGCCAGATTGCCCACCAGCAAATCATCCAAATAGGGACTGGTGCGCTGGCGTTGCACGGTCAAGGATGCCAGCACATCGGCCTGCAAATACTCCGGCAGGCCGACCAAAACGATATCGACCGTGCGCGCATTGGCCTGCTCAGTGCTTGGTTCCGGCTGCGTGTTTTGGCTCCCCTCTCCCCTCGCGGGGGAGGAGCCGGGAGTTGAACTCTGGGAGAGGGCGGCAGTCTCGGCCGCAGCCCCTGCACTTTGTTCCAACCACCACTCATCATCATTTGCCCATGCCCCCGCCGCGCCCAACCAGAGCCCAGCAGCCAGCAGCGCGCACCAACTTTTCATCCGCCCGCCGCCTCAAGCAAGGCATTCACCCGTGCCAACGATACCGGCATGGCGGTTTTCAATTCCTGCGCAAACAACTGCACTCGCCACTCCTCCAGCATCATATTCAACTCCTCTGGCACGTTGTTGTCTCCCCCTTTGCCAAAGGGGGGCGGGGGGGATTTGAGCTTACCCAACCGCGCCAACACCGGCTCCAGTTGCGCCCGCGCCTGACGCTCGCGCTCGGGATTCTGTTTCAGCCGCTCCAAACGCTTGCTCGCTGCCTGCACGTAGACCGGCAAACGCTGCCACAGTGCCATCGGCGTGGCACGAATAAAATCGCGCGCAAACAATCCGGCCATCTGCGCCTGCATATCCTTAACCGCCACCTCATGCGCCCCCGCCGCTTGTTGCAACGCGCTCTGCAAAGCCTGCACCGTCTGCAACACCGCACGCAAACGACGCAAAGCCTCCAAGCCCTCGGCGTACAAACGCGGACGACACAGCGCCACACGCGCCGCAAACGCCTCCGGCTCTCGCGGCCATTCGCTTGGTTTCATATCTTCTAAAAACACCGCCCGCGCCACGCGCCACACCACTTCATCCTGCATGTCGGCGCACGGTTTATCCACTCCCTTGAGCGCAGGCAAGGCCGAATACAATAAACACAAGGCATTGTCCCGCGCGACCTCGCGCTTGAGCGCCTTGACCTCATCCTTGGCCGCCAACACAAACAAGCGCGTCAACCCCTGCGCCGTCGCCTGCGCCGCCGCCTCCGCCGTGTCCATCGGTTGCAACATCACGCTCTCACCCGCGTCGA
>DYLI01000028.1:12387-15344 GCA_020722165.1 Halothiobacillus neapolitanus
GCCAAATCGCGCCCGCTGCCGCGTATTTCACCCGCATCGTCCACCAACTCCACGCGCAAACGCAGGTGCGGCTCAACCTCCGTCAGCGGCCATGCGTCGGCTTCAATCTGCGCGCCCAACATGCGCTGCGCCTCCTGCGACAACCGCTGCGGCAAACTGCCCGCCGGCGGCCAGCCCGCCAGCCCCTCGGTCAAACGCTCCACCAACGCCCGTGCCACATCCGGTGCAGGCACCAAATGCCGCCGCAACGTTTTCGGCAAAGCACGAATCAGCGCCTCAATTTTCTCCTGCAACAAGCCCGGCACCAGCCACTCGGCGGCCTGCAAATCCAGCCGGTTCAACTCCGCCAGCGGCAGCGTCGCCGTCACGCCGTCATCCTCAGCCCCCGGTTCAAAGTGGTAACGCAAGCTGACCTCAATCTCGCCCAAGCGCAACCGATCCGGCAGCCGCCCGCCCTGCACCGCCTCGGCCTCATGCCGCATCAACATCTCGCGGGTCAGGCGCAAATGTGTATCCAGCGCCTTGTCACGCCGCAACGCCGCCGCCAGCGTCACCCCATCCACCACCTCCGGCGGCAGCACACGCTCGAAAAACGCACACAGCACCTCGTCATCCACCAAAATATCCGGCCTGCGCGCCTTGGCTTCCAAAGCCTGAATCTCGGCGATTAAAGCGACATTGTGATGAATGAAGGGGCTTATTTCCCAGGGGAGTCGTGCGCGCTCCTCACTCGCCGCATCGGCATCCAACGCCCCCAACACCCCCTCGCGCACAAAAATCCGCCGCGAGCCTACCGGGTCAATCGCCGCAAAATTCACCGCCCGGCGCACCACCACCGGCAAACCGTACAAGCTCAAGGTCTCAAACGCCGCCACCCGCCCGGAATCCGTCTGATAATGCGGCTCGCTCACCTCGCGGGTGAGTAAATGTTTAGCCAATGGCTCAATCCAGCGCGGGTTAATCGCCGCATTGGTCGCGCCCCACAAGCGCGTGGTTTCCAGCCATTGCGCCGACATCAGCCACTTCGGCGGCAATTTCACCAACGCCGAACCGGGATGAATCGCCAGGTGCCGCCCCTTCACACCCAGGTAGGTTTGCGCATCCGGCCTGCCGCCCTTGGCGGGCGTGGTTTTGCGTTTTTCCTCGTCACGCAAGGCCAAATGCCCAAGCAAGCCGGTCATCAAAGCACGATGAATCACGTCGTCCGAGGCCGCCGCCTCGTTTTCATGCACGCCCTCCTCGTGAAACACGCCGCGCAATTCCTGATGCAAGGAACGCCACTCGCGCATCCGCACATAGGAGAGGAAGTTTTTCTCGCACAAAGCGCGCTGCTTGGCCTGCGACAGATGCCGCACTTGCTCCTCAAACCATATCCACAGCGCCAGCAAACTCAAAAAATCCGAAGTCGTATTCTTCCATACCGCATGAGCCTGATCGGCGGCCTGTTGACGCTCCGGCGGACGGTCACGCGGGTCTTGCAGCGACAAACCACTGACAATCACCAGCATCTCGGCCAGACAACCGTCTTTTTCACCCGCCAGCAGCATGCGCCCCAGACGCGGATCGACCGGCAAACGCCCAAGCTGCACGCCGAGCGGGGTGAGCCGCTGCGCCGCATCGGTAGCCTGCAACTCAAACAGCAGGTCATACGCCGCCTTGATTTGCCGCCCGTCGGGTTTGTCCAAAAACGGAAAATCATCCACATGCCCAAGGCGTAGACTTTCCATGCGCAAAATCACGGCCGCCAGATTGGTACGCAGAATCTCCGGGTCGGTATGTGCCGGACGCTGATTAAAATCATCTTCCGCGTACAAGCGAATGCAAATGCCCGGCCCCAGCCGCCCGCAACGCCCCGCCCGCTGGCGCGCCGCCGCCTGGCTAATCGGCTCGACCTGTAAACGTTGCACCCCGGCACGCGCCGAAAAACGCGACACCCGCGCAAGGCCGGTATCAATCACATAACGAATGCCCGGCACGGTGAGCGAGGTTTCCGCCACGTTGGTGGCAAGCACAATGTGCCGCGTGTGATGTTTCTGAAACACCCGCGCCTGATCGCTGGCCGACAGGCGCGCATACAGCGGCAAAATTTCCGTCGCGCCCAGATGCTTGGGCACGGGATGCTTGCGCAACGCTTCTTCCGCCTCACGAATGCCGCGCTCGCCGTCGAAAAACACCAGAATATCGCCCGCGCCCTCCAAGGCCAGCTCATCCACCGCATCCAGCAGCGCACGCGGCAAATCACGGTCGCGGTCGTCATCGTCACCCTGCACCGGGCGGTAACGCATCTCCACCGGATAGGTGCGCCCTTCCACCGACATGATCTCTGCGCCGTCAAAATGCGCGCTGAAACGCTCCACATCCAGCGTGGCCGAAGTCACAATCAGCTTCAAATCCGGGCGCTTGGGCAACAGGCGCTTCAAAAAACCGAGCAAAAAATCGATATTCAGACTGCGTTCATGCGCCTCGTCGATAATCAGCGTGTCATAGCGCGAAAGCAGCGGGTCGCTGTGAATTTCCGCCAGCAAAATGCCATCGGTCATGACTTTAATCAGCGTTGACTCGCTCACCTGCCCGGCAAAACGCACCTGATAGCCGACCTTCTCGCCCAAGGGCGTGTCCAGCTCCTCGGCAATGCGCGCCGCCACCGAGCGCGCGGCAATGCGGCGCGGCTGGGTGTGGCCAATCAGCCCACGCACGCCGCGTCCGGCCTCCAACGCCAGTTTCGGTAATTGCGTCGTTTTCCCCGAACCGGTCTCGCCGCACAGAATCAGCACCTGATTACTGACCTTATTACTGGCCAGCGCAGCCAGAATCTCCTCACGGCGCTGCACCACCGGCAAATCGTCGGGGTATTGAATCGTCGGCAGCAAGGCTCGCCGTGCTTCAACCGCCTGCACCGAAGCGGCAAGCTGCGCGCCAATCTCCTCCAAACCTTTATCAATCGGCAAGCCTTTGGC
>DYLI01000180.1 GCA_020722165.1 Halothiobacillus neapolitanus
GTATGGGTCTCCCCCTTTGGAAAAGGGGGATTAAGGGGGATTTGATTGTATTTGGTGTGCGTTGCGGCCTTTGAATCCCTCCTGCCCCCCTTTTTCAAAGGGGGAAGAAACGTGGCAAGATCGTAAACAGTCTCCTACGCGAGAGTCGGTTCACTGCCCAACTGGTGCGCTAAATTGGTGCGTGACAGGGAATTTATGCCCGCATCGTGACATTCAATGAGCCAAGCGCCGCTCGGCACTTTATGCTTTCGCCCCAAACTCCAATATGAATTAGGAGCAATTTATGGATGCGATAACATTCTTGTTGGGCGCGGTATTGCTGGTCGCCGTGGTATTTGGCGCGGCGGCGCAGTTTTCGCGCGTGTGTCTGCCGGGGGGCTTGCGCGAGTGGGTGTTTGACGGCAATAAAAGCCGGGTTGCAGCGTATCTGATTGCCATTGGCGCGGCGGTTTTTTTCACTGCCTTGCTGCAAGCCTTTGCCGGCATTGATCTGAATGTCACCAAGCCACCGTATCGCAGCTCGCAGTTTGCCTGGGGGCGTTACATTCTCGGCGGTTTTATCTTCGGTGTGGGCATGGTGATGACGCGCGGCTGTCCGGCGCGCAATCTGGTCAAGCTGGGGCAGGGTAATCTGCAATCCTTGCCGGTGTTGATCGTGGTGGCGTTGACCGCGTATGTGATGACGCGCACGCCGGTGTATGCCGAGTGGTTCGCGCCGTGGATCGGGGTGTTGACGCTGGATTTAACCCGCTTTGGCATGGCGCATCAGGATTTGGCCAGCCTGTTCGGCGGCGATATGGGTATGCGCGTGGTGCTGGGGGTGTTGATTGCGGTGGCGTTTTGGTGGGTGGCGGCGCAATGGCTGCAATTCCGTCAAGGTGTGTGGGTGTGGTTGGGCGCAAGCCTGGTAGGGTTGATGGTTGCGCTCGGTTATGCCTTGACCGGTGGGCGTTTGGGGCAAGCCGCTCAGGAGGCCGCCGAGCTGATGGACACCCCGCCGGAAGGTTTGGGTGTGCAGTCGTTTACCTTTAGCGCGCCGCTGGGCGATGTGGTGCATTTTCTCGGTCATCCGAGCATCACGACCGTGACGTTTGGCGTGGTGGCGGTGGTTGGAGTGTTGCTTGGCGCGTGGGTTAGTGCCATGGCGCGACGTGAGTTCAAGTTCATTCCATTCGGCAATCTTCGCGAGTGGCTGATTACGCTCAGCGGCGCGGTACTGGCGGGTGTGGGCAGCGTGCTGGCCATGGGCTGCACGGTCGGTCAGGGCTTCAGCGGGCTGGCGAGTTTGGCACTGGGGTCGTTTGTGGCACTGGCGTCCATCACGCTGGGTGGGGTGGTAGCGCATAAGCTGAGCGTGGTTTGGGTTGGGAAGTAACCGTCAGGCAATGCCTAAAAATACGGCAAGGGCGCGGTTGACTTCAAGAAGAGTGCGTTCATCCAGACATCCAAAAGGTTCTCCCACTTTGGCGTGTGCCAATGTGTAGGGTTTGTCCAGCATAACTTGCGACAATTTGTGCAGACCATTGCTAACAGTCGGTGGGACGCTGATCCTAAAAAGTGGCGCATCCCGCATTTCTCCGGTGATGGGCAAGACAACCACGGAGGGATGATCCAAAAACAAGTTGGCTTGGATGATGAGCGCTGGGCGCGGCTTGCCAAAATCGCCGGGCAAAGACACTGTGACGAGATCGCCGCGCTTCATTTCCAGCCTTCAATATCGGCGGCCTGCTCAATCCATTCCAGCACGTCGTGTTCCTGCGGGTCATTGCGAATCAATAAGGATTGACGACGACATTCTTCCGCAAAGCCGGGGGCACGCGTATCCGGTACCCAGATTTGCACAGGGCGCAGGCCGGAGGCGCGCAGGGCGGCGCGGTGTTTTTGAACGCGGGCGGCGGCATGGGTGCGCATGGTCAAACCTCAAAGCATGATGTGTAACATGTAACGCATGTTAGGGCGCAGAGGCGAGACATGCAAGCACGGGGTGCTCGAACTGTTGGGCAGATTATTTTTCGCCCATGCTGTAACCAATATGTGCCACGCAGCGAATAAAGGATAGTGCGGTCAAAGTACACAATCTGCCTGCGCCCACGTTCACCAACTCGATGAGGAATTGTCACCATGAGCACGCCGAACCATTTTGTCCCTAAGTTTCAATCACTGTTTGCAGGTGCCGCCTTGGTGCTGGCTATGAGTATATCGCCACTGATGGCCGCACCAGCGGTGGAAGGTTTAATCAGCGTGCCGAGTGCAGGCACGG
>DYLI01000029.1:0-11162 GCA_020722165.1 Halothiobacillus neapolitanus
ACCGACTCTGCTGCGCGCTTCACATCAAGGAAAATCAGACCCAGCTTGGCTTGCGGCTTGGCCAGCACGGTCAATACCGCATCTTCACCGGCATGGGTCATCAGGATGTAGCCCTTGTCACCCCTAATCAGCACCTGCTCCAAGCCACCGCGCGCCAGCTCTTTGGCGGTGCGATCACCCAAAGACAACAACGCGGCGCTCATCGCACCCACGCGGTCTTCATCCATATTACTTGGCAGCAAAGCCGCCATCATCAAACCATCGGTCGATACAATGGCCGAGGCTTCAATATCCGCCGAAGAACCATTCAGTTCAGCCAAAATCGAGGTCAACATATCAGCGCGCATAATCGTCACTCCTAAATAAAAAAATAAAAAACCTACAAACCTATTTCAATAAACTTACCAAGTTTCGCGACAAGTAATACCCTCGGCGTGGTATTCCGAGCTGACGTGCAGGGTAATAATCTTCCTGCCAGTGACGGTCTCAACCGCGCCATCAATCAAACCAAAGCCAAAATTGCATAGTGCATGCTTGCCCGCCGCAATACCGCGCTCTTGCAGTACCAAGCCAATGCGGCAACCGGATAACTCGGCTTCGTGACCTTTAAGTTCAATCGCATCCATAAACTCTTTGTCTTGGAAGAACTTGGAGACTAGCGCGCGTGCCTCGTCCTCGGTTCCGCTGCCGTGCCCAGCGCCCAGCTTCTTGCCTAATTGTTTACCGGCATAACGGAAAACGCTATTCGTCCCTTTTTCTCCAATAATCATTTCGACTTGTTCGGCAATATCAGCCAACAGGCTCACAACTTCTTTAGTGCCCATTGCACATGCTTTTTCAGTCATCATCATCTCCAGTTCTTAAAAAAATCGAATCTCACTGCTTTAGCGCACGAATGGCATCAAGCTCCGCAGGCTGCATGGCGAGTAAAGCACTCATGCCCAAATCGGTCAGAATCAGCGCGCCGCGCTCAGTTGCAGCCATATCCAGTAAAGTTTGACGCACCCTATCGAGTCGCTCGGTGTGCTGCGGAGCCAACATGAAACAATGGTGAACCGAGTGTTCCTGAGTTTCACCTAACACCTTAATCTGCTTGCGACTTAAAGAACTCATGCCGGTATAAAAATCTTTATACAGGATACCGAAACGCGCGTCACCTCGATAAATCGACTGCACCACCGCCATCCACGTCGCGGCGGGCACAAGTTCAGCTGGGGCAACATCCTGGCGCGCTAAGGACTTCAACGCGACTTGCGTCACCAACATACTGGTGACCGTCGAAACACTAGCTTGCTGCATATCCGCAAGCTGCGCATCACACTCGGCGCAGGTCACAATGACCGCTTCGTCGTACAAGTTCCCAGCACGCGCCACGGGAATAAAGTCATGTTTTTCAGCGAGCTGCAAAGCATGTTGCGGATTGGCATAAATCAAATCCGCCGATACCATGCCTGATTGGAACTCTGCAAAATCCAGACTTTGCTGGAAACGCACCGAAAATCCTGCAGTATCCTCAACGGCTATGTCTGGGCTTAAGTTTTGACTCAAGTATTGTGCAAAAACAAACCAGCGCTCCGGGTTTTTTGCCGTGTCATGCGGGCAAACCATCATCGTCCAATGCTGCATCTTGAGTCCTCCTAACATGCGTTCATTTTGATTTGGCAAGAACCCGTAGCCCGGATGAGGCTTAGTGCAATCCGGGGTATCCGTGCCGAATGTGAGGTTTGCCCCGGATTATTATCCGGGCCACAAAACGCGTTGAAGCTTGATCCGAGCCAGTTATACGATTGCGTTCGCCCCATAGCGCCGGAACAACATCCACACCAAATCCAGCATGGCAGGCTGATCGAGCTTGGGTGCGCCGCTAATAATCAACACAAAACGATGCTTGCCAATAAACAGCGGCCAAAAGCCCATATTGCTCATTCCACCGGCGTTAATCAGCGCCCAGGCACCGCTGCGCATCCCCAAATGACCTTCAAGCAAGGCAAAATGCCGCGAGTGCAAAGAGCTTAAATCAGCCGATAAGCCAGCCAACTCTTCGGCGGTTTCATGATGAAAGCCATGACAGCCCAAATAAAAACCTTGTTCATCCGCAAGCAATGCCTTGCCATCACCGGCCAACTCGGCCAAAAGCGACGGCAGGCTTGCTTCCAGGTTGTCTGATGATTGTTTAAGGGGGGTGTTCAATCCATGAATCAAACCCAGAGCCTGCATACGGTAAATATGCTCCAGCGCTGCCTGCTCATCACTCAATCCGGTGAGCTCGCTTAATAAGGCCGCATCGAATGGTGGAAATTCGGAATAAGCCAACAAACGACACAAACTCGTTCGCGCGGGCTCTTGCGTTACGCTGGATGCAGCAAAATAAGCTCCGGCAGGTGTCGGCGCCGCATAAAGGCCACGCAGTAATTCAAATGCACTCATATTCGTTAAGCCTCACTTACGACACCTGGGTCAATGGAAAAAAGGAGAGCCTGCACCAGCAAGGAAACATCGCGCTTTCTACGTGCATCAACCTCGAAAACAGGCACCATCATGCCTAAACTGGCAAGATGCTTGGAATACTCCGCTAATTCGGGTTTGCGGCTTTCATCCATGCGAGTTACACCAATCACCAGTTGGGTTTCTTCAATGAAATCCTTGAAGGCGTTGACATAAAAGCTCATGTCCTGAAAAGGATTGGTGCGAGTGTTATCCAGCATTAACACCAAACCCAAGCCTCCCTCAGTGAGAATATCCCACATGAAATCAAAGCGTTCTTGCCCTGGCGTGCCGTATAAATGCACGCGCTCACCACTATCCATTTTAATTAGACCATAATCCATGGCCACTGTGGTTTGGGGCTTGCGGTTCGTGGTCATATCGGTCGCGTCTTCGTCAGTGGTGACGATGGGAATATCGCTTAAAGAACGAATTGCAGTGGTTTTACCCGCACCTACAGGACCTGCAAAGATAATTTTATGCTGTGCCAATGCTGTATTCCTTATGTGTTAAAAATCAATCAATTAAAAGCCAAGTTTTTTCAGTAAACTTCCAAACAAACTACGTTTTTCCTGTGTCATTGCTCTAGCCACCGTATGTTTGGACTTCGCCAAAGCGGTTGCGTCAAGCTGCTCAACCAAGCCAAAAGCATTGCAGGCACAATACAACGAGAAAACATAACGGTGTGGCACACCAAGCTTACCTGCCGTCTCTAACAGACTCGTCGGCTGACTCGCCCAAAGTGCCACAATACGCAAACTATGCGGCACGCTCATGAGTCGTGGGATATTCGGCCAGGCACGCAGGCGCACGGGTGCATCCAGCGACACGCCTCTTGATACGCGGCCGCGCGAACTCCAGAGGGCGACTTTCCACACCAAATTATCCAGACGTTGCAAGCGACGGTCAGCCGAGGGGCCAATGTCGGCGGATGTTTTATCCACCAGAACCAGGGTGATCGCAGGCGACGTTACCGAGCGCACGCAAAGCGAGCGGAAGAAAGCTTCCGGCATCGTGGTCGAAACAAACCCCTCCGCCGCACTGACGTACAAGGGTCTTCCCGCCAGACCCACAAAGCTCACCATGCCACCCTTGGCGGTCATGCGCATGGCTTCAAGCAGCAAGCTCAATAGGCTCTGCTCGTAATCGTAAAACAGTCTTTCGCGCTGCGACAAATCCAAATACACCTCGTCAGCCAAATCGCCGCAACAGTTTTGCGAACGCTCATCAAGATTTTCACTCATGACTGTCGCTGCCGCACTAGCAAGCGGTGCGGCCGCTTCAGAGGCCAAACCTGAGGTCGAGCCAGAGGGAATTGCTGGCGTTGCTTTTGGCTTGGACAGAGGTGTGGCTTGCGCTGGTTGTTGCGGCAATACCTTGGCCGACGGCTTGGCGAGCGCGAGTTTGGCTTGCTCCAGAGCATGCTTGAATTGCTCCGGTTTGACGGGTTTTTCCACCCAATAGGCATTGGCCAATTCGCGCTTACTCACAGAAAGCACAATGACGGGACCTTCAAAATCGCGGCGCAAATCCATCCACAGACGTGAGCTGTCCATGGAGTCCAAGTCAACAATCACAATCTCATGCGAACCATCGCTGACAATTTCACACCAGTTCTTGCTGGGGTCATTGAGGAACATGGTGAACACATTCAGTGCGCGCTCATTCATCCCCATGAGGCAGACTTTGGGTGTCGTTTTTTTTCCAAACAGTCGATTAAGCATACGGCTGGCTCTTAAATTACGTTATTAACTTGATGTGCTTGCGTTTTTACGCTGCCCAAGCTTTAGGTACGCGGCCAAAATTAAGCTGTAATTGCTCGCGCAAGCCTTGCCAGCGCGCATCGGCACGCATGGAACGATAAAGTTCGGAGAGCATTTCAGCCTCGGCTTCAAGGTCGGGGTTTTGCAGGAGTGCGTCTTCCAACAGTTCCACAGCATGTTCAAGCTGACCATACTCCAGCAATTCATTAGCTTGTTCGACATTGTTGGTAATAAGTGTTGCGTCGCCATCGAGTCGTCGCACCAACGGCTGGCCCTGCACACTGGCCGAGCGCAACAACGCACCGCGCACGCGGGCAATTTCAGGGTTATTGGCAACAAAACCCGCATCCAGATGTCGTTGCAAAAAGTCGCGTGTCGCAGGGGCTAACAGCGGCGCTGCCAAGGCGAGCATACGCTGCTTAAGTGCTTGCCCATGCGTGCCCAAGGCAATCATCAAATCAAGCAAGGCGCTGTACAACGCGGCACCATCGCCAATTTTGATCAACAAGAAAATGCGCTGAACATGCGCACGCAGATCGGTGGGTTGCCCCAAAATACGATGACCAAGGCATCCCAATGTTGCTTCTTTATCCATCCAAGGAGACACCTGTAGATCCGTGTGATGCTTGAGCAACAGATAAGGATCAACAGTAATGTCAACTTCATCAATGACTTGAAGGGCATCGCGCACGCGCACAAGAGGCAGACTCTGGGGTATTAACCGACTCATACAACCGTCCTAGTTTTCTATGGATTTAGCCTAGCAGCCCGAGCTTACAAAAGCATAGTAGCCAGGATGCAAGGTAGCGCATTCCAGGGATGACCGTGGCTGTGGTGACGCTCTCCCCGGATTGTCATCCGGGCTACAAAACTTGAAGAACGACCCACCGAAAACGGAGAATCTGTACTTCAAAATTATTCATACCGCATTAAGCAAACTCGAAGGAGCATAGCGCCTTATGGCAGTTGCACAAGTTCCGGCGCAGCCCAGCCAGCTTTGCGGTGCTCGACCACCACGGTGGTAAACACACCTCCGCGCACATTCCACTCGCCGGTGACGCGCATAAAGCGCGGGTCGGTCACCGCAACCAAGTCACTCAAAATGCTATTGGTCATGGCTTCATGAAAGCCGCCCTCTTCGCGGAACGACCACATATACATCTTGAGCGCTTTAAGCTCGACGCAACGCTCATCGGCAATGTAGTCAATGCGAATCGTGGCAAAATCAGGCTGCCCGGTCAAGGGGCACAGGCAGGTAAACTCCGGAACGCGAATATGGATGGTAAAATCGCGCTCTGGATTCGGGTTGGCGAAGGTTTCGAGGTTTTTGGAAGGACGTGTGGACATTGGTTTTCTCTTCATTTAACTCAGCTCGATTCTGAAGCATAAAGTATGCGTCTAGCAACCTTGCGCCTTGCCGGTTTCAAATCGTTTGTCGAGCCCACCGAACTGCACTTTCCGTCCGAGCTGGTCGGTATTGTCGGACCGAATGGCTGCGGCAAGTCCAATACGCTGGATGCGCTGCGTTGGGTGATGGGTGAATCATCCGCCAAACACCTGCGCGGCCAATCGCTGGATGACGTGATTTTTGCTGGCAGCGGACAACGCAAACCGGTCGCGCAAGCCTCAGTGGAGCTGGTGTTTGAGCATCAAGATGACTCAGGCGCGTTGCAAGGCCCTTGGGCACGCTTCAAGGATTTAAGTATTCGCCGCGTCTCGACCCGCGATGGGCAATCCAAGTATTTTCTCAACGGAACGCGCTGTCGGCGCAAGGATATTGCCGACCTGTTTCTCGGCACAGGTCTTGGGCGCGGCCACGGCGCAACCTCCGGCACGCGCAGCTACGCCATCATCGAACAAGGTCAAATCAATCGCCTGCTGGATGCGCGCCCGGAAGAATTGCGCGCCACGCTGGAAGAGGCGGCGGGCATTTCGCGCTACAAGGAACGCCGTCGCGAAACGGAAATCTCCATTCAACACACCCGCGACAACCTCACGCGCCTGCACGATTTGCGCGATGAGCTAAGTCGCCAGCTCGACAAACTTGAGCGCCAGGCCAAGGCCGCCGAGCGTTTTAGGCTATGGCAACGCGAGGCCGCACAGCTTGAAATCGTGCTGCATTCGCTGCAACTGCAACACCTGCAACACGAACGCGAAGTCGAGCTTGCCCTGCACGCCGCAGAGCAGGCGCAACTGGATACGGCGCAGCAGCACCAGCAGCAATGCCATACCGACCTTGAAGATCAGCGTGCGCGGGATGCTCATATACAAGAGCAGCTGCATCAAGCCCAAGCACGCGCCTATGCCTGTGCCGCCGAAGTGTCCCAACTTGAGCAAGCGCGTCGCCACGCGCTGAGCCAAGCCGAACAGATTGAGCGCGAATTGCAGCAACTGGCGCAAGAACGCGCTCAGCACGCAAGACACCATGGCGAAGCGCAAACACATTGCTTGCAACTTGCCAAAGACAGCGATGCCGCCGAGGCCGCCCTCGCGCCGCTGAACGCACAGGTCAACCAAGCCGCACTTACCCTTACCGCCGCTGAACAGCACGCGCAAGATTGCCGCCAAACCTTCGAAAATCTGCAAAACCAGGCGCAAGAACCCGCGCAGCAATTGCGCGTCGAACGCAGCCAGCTTGGTCAACTCGAACAGCAGCAACGCAACTTGCACGAACGCCTGCAACGTCTGAGTATTGCCAAGCTTGAAAGCGAAAGCCAGACGCTGGAACACGATTTGGATGCCTCGCGCCGCTCGCTTGAACAGAGCAAACAGCAGGTGGATGCACTCGAAGCGGCTCAGGATGGTTATGCCGATGTCGTCGCCAAGACGCGCCAAACCCTTGCCGAAGCCGAAACACTCGCCGCCGCCCTGCACGCCGAAACTAACGCCATCCGCGCCGAGCAGCGTGCCCTCAGTGCGCTGGAACAAGCACAAAACAATGACACCAGCCCTGCACTACGCGCTTGGTTAAAGCTGCATGGCCTTGAGCAGCAACGCGCCGCAGAACACGTTCACGCCACCACCAAATGGCTGCAAACCCTTGATTGCGTGCTGGCCGATGCCTTGAATGCCGTGCCGGTGGAGACGCTGGATGACTGGTTTGCCAAGGCTAATGACCAGGCGACGCTTGGATTGTGGTTAGTGGAACGGGAGCCGCACGGTGTTGTGGCTCCCTCCCCCTTGACGGGGGAGGGCTGGGGAGAGGGGACTAAATCCCCAATCAACGAGATTGCAAACCCGCTCATGCAAGGCGACTACGCCCAAGCACTGCTCAACGGCCTGCGCCCGAGTAGCAGCCTTGAGAGCGCGCTCGCACGCCGCCACGAGCTACAACCCGGAGAAGCCTGGCTTACCCCCCAGGGCGACCGAGTCAGCCGTCATCTCTGGCAACGTCCGCCCGCGCCACACGGCAACCACGGCACGTTGCAACGCCGTCGGCGGCTGGAGCAGCTTGCATATGAGCTAGACAATCTAAGCCCGCGCCAGCACGCCGCAACCGAGCAACGCCAAGTTGCACACACTTCCCTGAGCGCGCTGGAGGCTGAACACAGCGCACGGCAACGCGAACACCGCGACACCTTGCGCCAGCAAAACGATCTGGCAATGCGCAGCGAGCAACTGCGCCTGCGCCTTGAACAAGCCCACAACCGCCTGCGCGGACAACGCCGCGAACATGCCGAGCTGCACGACGAACTACGACATGGCGAACAACGCCGCAGCCAACTGCAACAGCAGGTGCATGAATTGGAAAACCGCGTCCGCGCTCAAGACATCGAACTTGGCCGCGCACGCGCTGCCCGCGAGCAGGCCGAGCAGGACAGCGCCCGCCTGCGCAACCTTGTGCGTGATGCTGAGCGTGCCGAACAGTCGGCACAATCGCGCCTGCACGCCCTGCAACGCGAACACAGCGTTCGCCAGCAGACTTTGACGCAATTTGCGACACAAAGCGCACATCTGGACGCACGCGAGCAGGCATTGCTTGCACGCCAAAGCGCAAGTCTCACGCCACAGGCCGAACTCACCGCACAAATAGAAGCTGCTCGCCATGCGGAACTCGCTGCCAATACCGCGTTGGAGCGCACACGCAAAGCTCTCGCCGCCCACACCGAAGCCACACGCAACGCGCAGGAAAGGCTGATTCATGCCGAGCGCTCGGTGCAACAGGCTCGCGCAGCCCTTGAAAGCCGTCGCCTGCGTCTGCAAGCCCTGGAATTGCGCGCCGAAGTGCCTGCCGCCCGGCTTGCTGACTGCGCCCAAAGCGACATCAGCCGCGCTCGTGAATGGGTCAATAACCTCGACATGGCCGCTGTGCAAACCCGCCTGCACGACACGCAAGCGCGCATTGCCCGCCTCGGTGCAGTCAACCTCGCCGCATTGGAAGAGTACGAGCAAGCGCGCCTGCAACACGCTGCAATGCAAGCGCAACAGACTGATTTGGAAGATGCACTGACCACACTGGAAACCGCCATGCGCACCATGGATCAGGAAACGCGCGGACGCTTTCGCGAAACTTTTGAAGCGGTCAACGCCAAACTCGGCGCAACCTTCCAGCAACTCTTCGGCGGCGGTGAAGCGCGGCTTGAGCTACAAGGTGACGCGCCATCATCCGAACATGACGACCCGGCGCAAAGTAAACAGGATCGCTGGCTGGATCGCGGCGTGGTGTTGTTGGCGCGCCCACCGGGCAAGAAAATCAGCCATATCCACCTGCTTTCCGGCGGTGAAAAGTCACTCACTGCCATTGCCTTGGTGTTTGCGATTTTTCAGCTCAACCCCGCACCGTTTTGCCTATTAGATGAAGTGGATGCGCCGCTGGACGAGGCTAATGTGGGGCGATTTTGTGCTATGGTTCAGGCTATGTCGGCACGGGTACAATTCATCTTCATCACCCACAATAAAACGACGATGGAGCTGGCGCGGCATTTGATTGGTGTCACCATGCGCGAAGCGGGCGTGTCGCGCATTGTCGAAGTGGATTTGGATGCGGCCGTTAAAATGCTGGATGAGTAAGTCCTATGAGTAAGATATTAGGTGGGTGGAGTTGAATATGGATTGGATGTTATGGGCTTTAATCGGAGTGGGCGCGGGTTTAGCCGGGCTGGGTTTGTATTACTTCAATGCAACGCGCGGCGCAGAACGCGCACCTTTTCCCCTGGATGATGCCTTACGCAACACCTTCGGCGCTGACCCGCTGGATGATCCCTTTGCCTCATCCTCAGCACGGTCAACATCAGCACAATCGCCCGCCATCGATCCGCGCATTGAGCCACGCATCGCGACTCCGCCGGAATTTGATGAATTAGGTGTCGGCCCCGTGCGCCTGCGCCCACAAGATGAAGCCGCCGCCGCACGACTCGCCGCAGGACGGCAGCGCCACATGCCGCGTTTTAATTACAAAAATGCTATGGAAGACGCGCCACAAGCCAATAATGCGCGCCGCGAACCGCATTTTGACGCAGGCTTTGATGCCACGATCGAGCGCACCGAGCCATCGAGGGATACGCGCCAAGAAGCCGCCGTGCCGCTCGCTCCTGCTCACAGAGAAGCGATTCACGCCGCCCAAAGCAAACCCGCACTCCAGTCTGTGAACGAGCCAAGTCCGGCACATGAGCCTGAGCCTAGTGCGCCGCAAAGCGCCAAAGTCGCAAGCCCGGACGTCATCCCGCTCTATCTTGTGTCGCGCGCGCCAAGCGGCTTTGCCGGAAGCGACTTGCTGCCCTTATTTGCGCACATGGGTTTTGAGTTTGGCGAAATGAGTGTCTACCACTTCATCGATGCTCATGGTCAGGTGCTCTTTAGCCTGATGAACGGTGTGGCACCCGGCACGTTTGACCCCGCGAGCATGAGCGAACAGAGCACGCCAGCCCTCGCGTTGTTCCTGCGTTTGCCGATTGCCCGTCAACCGAACCTGGTTTTGGAACAATTTCTTGATCTTGTTTACCACATGGCTGACGCGCTTGATGCCGTTGTCCTCGATGATCGCCGCGAAGAGCTAAGCACCGAGTCGGTTGATCGAATGCGCGCGGTTGTCATTGACGATTAGCGCCAACTTGCAAGGACTGTAAACAAAAAAGCCGCCGGAACTCTCGTTCTGGCGGCTTTTTGATTGCATTGAAGCCTCAAAATATCAGTTCAAGATGTAATACATTTTGTCCTTATTCATATTGTAGGACCAAGGCAGGTTGGCATTTTTCCAGCCATTGACCGTGCGCTTGCCCTTGTTTTCGCCATCTTTAGCTTTGTCGCCTTCGAAGCCATCCACTACGGTATAAACCTTGGTGTAACCCGCCTTGCCGAGCAAGCTCGCACCCTTGGAGCTGCGGTCTCCCGAGCGGCACATCAAAATGATCTCGCTCTCCTTGTTGCCGCCTTTCTTGGTCACGATGTCGCTAACCGCAGTAGTAAAGTCACTGTTTGGCGTGATTTTGTAACTTTTAAATTTTTCATCGTAACCAGAAAGGTCGTTTAGGATGTAAGGCACGTTGCCATCAAGCATACCGTCCGCGTGTCCGACGTATTGCAGCTCTTCAGGGGTACGCACATCGATCAAAATAACTTTGTCGTTGGCTTTTTTCATGGTGTAGGCTTCTTTGGCGCTCAAATAAAGCTTCAAATCAGTCTGTTTGATATCGATCACCGTGGCCGGATCAATATCACCCGCTAACAGCGTCGGTGCAACAAAACCACCCAAAGCGGCCACCAAAGCCAACGTCAGTACGTTCTTCTTCATCGTTACTTACCTCCATCAGGTTGAAACGGCATTACAGGAATTGCGCCGTCTGAAATTCCAATCACACACAATTTTATATAAGCAAACTCTAAAATAGCAATAAAAACGATGCTAACGAGCTAAATAGGACTTACGCAAAAGTGCCGAAGACAGTCTTGTAGCCCGGATGCCAATCCGGCGCAGGT
>DYLI01000029.1:11262-15271 GCA_020722165.1 Halothiobacillus neapolitanus
CAAAGGAGATGAGTTAAATCCGCTCGCTGCGTAAGTCCTCTTAAAAAGACTTTAAGTGAACGGAGTTAGGAGCGTGTAAAGACCGAACAACATAACCAAACCACCCGCCACGCCACGCACCCAGCGTTGGCGCAAAAAGCGTCCCAACTGTGCCGCGAACACGCCCATCAGCATTAAATTTGGCAAGGTTCCCAAGCCAAAGCCCAGCAAGAGCAACGCGCCCTGTTGTGGGCTGCCGGAGGCCAGCGCCCAAATCAGCACGCTGTACACCAGACCGCAGGGCAGCCAGCCCCAGACAAAGCCCAGCATCAGAGCCTGGCGCGGCGACTTCACCGGCAATAGGGTGCGCGCAAACGGCTCGATTTTGCGCCATAGCACGCCGCCGGCCTGCTCGACCCGCGCCAAGCCGCTCCACCACCCGGCCAGATACAGCCCCAGCATGACCATGAACACGCCGGCAATGACCTGCAAAACCTGCTGCGCCGCATTCAGCGCCACCAAACTCGCCGCCAGCCAACCCAAGCCGCCCATAAGCGCGCCCGCCACCACATACGCACTGATGCGCGCCAGGTTGTAGGCCACAAGATAGGGAAAAACCTTGCTGGGCGACTGGCGAATTTCGGCGGGCAAACCAAAGGTCAGTGCCCCCACAATGCCGCCACACATGCCGACACAATGCACACCGCCCAACAGGCCGACCAGAAAGGCGGCAACAAAGGATGCTTCTGTGGGCATTTTTCACTCACTCATAAATTTTTAAGAAGTGTAAATATACACCCGCCCGCACATAGCACCGTCACACTCCTTCCCTTAGAATGCGCAGATGAATTTTTCCACGCCCATCCAGAAATTGAGTGTGCTTGCCAACTCACCCAAGCTGCAACGCATGCTGCGCCTCGCTTTGAGCGTGGTGTTGCTCGCCGTTTTAATGGGTATTTTGGCGCGCTGGACGTGGCTGCTTTTACCCACCACACCCACGCCTCAAAGCACGGCAGCACCGACCATCAACCCGAGCACGGTCGCACCAGCGCCCAGCCCGCTCGCCAGTATTTCCATTCCGCGCTTGTGGGGTGCGCTCCCCGTGGTCGCCGCGCCCAGCGTGACCCAGGACACGCGCCTGCCTTTGAGTCTGCGCGGTATTTTAAGCGGCGAAGGCTTGGCGATGATTGAAGCCAGCGGCAGCGGCACCAAGGTGTATCGCATCGGCGACAGTCTGCCCGGTGGGGCGGTGCTGAAAGACGTACTGATGGATCATGTTTTAATTGAGCGCGCAGGTGTGATTGAGCGCCTCGCTCTGCCACGCCAAAACCTGGGCTCGCAAGCCGTCAAGCAAGAGCCTTCTGCCGCAGTGCCCGATGCCGCAACCGCTCCAGTCAGACTTGGCAAATTGCTGCAACAATCCCCCGCCGAACTGAGCAAGGAATTCCGCCTAACGCCCGTGACCGAGGGCGGCAAACTGCGCGGCTACCGTCTGCGCGCGCTGCGCAGCCCGGACATGCTGCAACGTGCCGGATTGGAAACTGATGATGTTTTAATCAGCGTCAACGGCACGTCGCTCACCCAGGCCAACGACCTGCCCAAATTCATTAAAGACCTGCGCAGCGCCACCGCGCTGGATGCTGTGGTCTTGCGCAATGGCAGTGAAATACCGCTGCACCTTGATCTTAACGCCAATTAAATCGCTTACCCGGAACCACCATGTATCGTCCAAATCTTCGCTTTGCTCACTTTTTGCTACTCCCGCTGGCGCTTGCCCTGCCATCCTTGCTCGGTGCTGCGGATGTCAATACCACCGTGGCACAGCCGCAGATTAACAATGGCAAAGTCACGCTTAATCTGCGCGATGCCGATTTGGATGCGCTCATTGCCACGGTGTCCGAAGCCACCGGCAAGAATTTCATCGTTGATCCGCGCGTCAAGGCCAAAGTTAATCTGGTTTCTGCCAAGCCCATGTCCGCCGACGAGCTGTACAACGTGTTTCTTTCGGTGTTGCAGGTGCACGGCTTCGCTGCTGTGGACAAAGGCGGCATCATCAAAATCGTGCCGGATGTGAACGCCAAACAGGATGGCGTGGATGTCGTCGCCAATGTTGGCACTGCTGGACGCGGCGCGGATGAAATCGTCACCGAAGTGGTCAAACTGCGCCATGTGCAGGCCGCACCCTTACTGACCGCGCTGCGCCAACTCATGCCACAACAGGCCGCGCTCTCGGTACATCCGGAATCCAACAGCCTGATTTTGACCGACCGCGCAGGCAACGTGGCGCGCATGAAAGATATTTTGCAGCGCGTGGACGTGACGGGCAGCGACGATGTGGAAATCATCCGCCTCAAACATGCCTCAGCCACCGATATTGTCAAAACGCTGACTCAATTAAAAAGCGGCTCACGCGGCTCGCAGGCCAGTGCAGCCCCTGGGGGCGACGGCAGCAATCTACCCGCCAGCTTTGCTGCTGACGAGCGCAGCAACAGCGTGCTGATTTCCGGTGACAAGAACGAGCGCGCCAAGCTGCGCGCAGTCGTTATCTATCTGGATACCCCCATGTCACGCGCTGGCAACACCCAGGTGTTCTATCTCAAGTACGCCCGTGCCAAAGATTTGGTGTCCATTCTGCAAGGCAGTAATCGCCCAGTGGCGCGTGAGGGCGGCACGACTTCGGGTCTGTCGAGCGGCTTGAGCAACAGCAACAGCAGCTCCAGCGCCTTTTCCGGCAGCAGCACTTCGGCCAGTTTTGGCAGCAGCAGCAACATTAACACCAGTACGGTCGGTATCGGCGGCCGTCAGGATGCCGTGGTGCTGGCCGACGATGCGACCAATGCGCTTATCATCACCGCACCGCCGAATGTGATGCGCGAACTGGAGTCCATTATCCAGCAGCTCGATATTCGCCGCGCCCAGGTTTTGGTCGAAGCGATTATTGCCGAAGTATCCGAAGACTTTGCCAAAAAGCTCGGCGTGCAGTGGGCGGCGTTCCCCGCCAATGGCACGGGCGCGGTAGGCTTGAGTACCTTTAACGGCTTGCTGGCAAGTCTTGCGACAGCCACCAGCGGCGGCACCAACCCGCTGGGGGCCGTCGGCGCGCTTGGCGATGGTTTTAATCTCGGCGTGGGCAATGTCGATGGTAAAGGCACCGATTTTGCCGTGCTCATTTCCGCGCTGGCCGGGGATGCGAATAACAACATCCTCTCCACCCCCAGTCTGCTCACCATGGACAATCAGGAAGCCAGCATTGTGGTCGGACAAAACGTGCCGATTGTCACTGGCTCTTATACCAACACCGGCGCGGCCAACGCATCAACCTCGCCCTTCCAGACAGTCAGCCGCGAAGATATCGGTGTGAAACTCCGCGTCAAACCGTCGATCAGCCCGGATGGCGCGGTGCGTTTGGAGCTGGATCAAGAAGTTTCCAGCATCGACCAGCGCGCTAGCCAGGGCAGTTCATCCGGCCTGATTACCAGCAAACGCAATGTCAAAACCTCGGTTTTGGCACAGGATGGCGATGTAGTGGTGCTCGGCGGCCTGATGGACGAATCGGTGCAGGACAGTGTGTCCAAAGTGCCTCTACTCGGTGATATTCCAGTGCTCGGCGTATTGTTCTCGCAGAAGGAAACCACGCGCACCAAGCGCAACCTGATGGTGTTTATTCGCCCGATTATCATGCGCGATAACGTGGATGCCACGCGCTACACCGCGAATAAATACAATGAATTCCGCGACCAGCAAATGCGTTTTTCACAGAACCCACTCGGCTTTGCCGTGCCGGGCGAGTACCCCATGCTGCCAGAGAGCACGGGCTACAACATGAATATACCGACGGCCAAGCCCGCGCCTATAACGACCGCGCCCATCGCCAAGCCAGACGCTGAATAATGCCGAGCCTACCTTACAGCTTTGCCAAGCGGCACGGCATGATCGCCCAACGCGACCATGCACCCCATACCGCGCCGGACGATCAAGCCTTGCTGCTCCTGCATCGTCCCGGGCTCAAGGCGGCGGCATTGGCCGAAGC
>DYLI01000181.1 GCA_020722165.1 Halothiobacillus neapolitanus
ATCGGCCTTTTGTGGGTCTATAACTTGGGTTTTCATTGAGTGCTCCTCATTCCTTGATCTTTCAACGTCCACGAACCATAGCCAGCAGGCTGCGCGGCACTAACAACGCCATCGCCACATGCACAATCACAAAGCCAACCAAACCCGCCATGGCGAAGAAATGGATGTAACGCGCCGTTTCATACCCACCTAACAACTCGCGCAGCAGTGGAAATTGCACTGATTGCATCAACACCAAACCCGACAACACCAGCAAAACACTGACGAGCATCACAAATAAATAGGACACCTTTTGCACCATGTTGTAACGACGCAGATCAGCGTGTGAGAGATGCCCGCGCAGTGCCGAGCCCATATCAGCCAACAAAGCCCCAAGCGATAGCGGAAAAAAACGCTTGGACAGCCGCCCGCTGAACACATTGAACAACAGATAGAGCACACCGTTAATTCCAAGCAGCCACATCGCAGCGAAATGCCACATAATCCCGCCTGCAAGCCAGCCGCCCAAGGTAATCTCACGCGGGAACTCAAAGCCAAACAAGGGCGAGGCGTTATAGATCGTCCAGCCGCTACCCACTAAAACCAGCACCGCCAGCGCATTCAACCAGTGCATAATACGCAGCCATGCGGGATGAATCGCTTGACCACGCTCGCTTTTCTGCCCGCTAGAAATAACCTGTTCCATATAGCCCCCTGCTGTTTGTTCAATCAAACAAAGCCATGCGCTGCTTGTTAACAACTAATTCGCATCAAGTGGGTGATTGGTTACAACTCTGGGTAAATTTTTTTGAGTTTGTTTTTTTCATCAGCCCGGACAACATTTCTTCAGGCTCTCTGTAACCAAAATCACCATCACAACGAATGACAAATACCAGCCGGTTCGATGACATTGAAAACAGACTGCGCACCGGGCTTTTGCAAGGTCTGGCTGGCGATGGCGTGGCGTATCGTGCCTTTCTCAAGGAACTAAGCACTCACCTGCGTAGTTACTTTCGCAAACGCCTCGCCAGCCTGCCGGATGAAGTCGAGGATTTGGTGCAGGAGAGTTTGATTGCCATGCACAACCAGCGCCATACCTACGATAGCAAGCAGCCGTTAACGGCATGGATTCATGCCATTGCCAAGTACAAGCTGGTCGATCTGATGCGCAGGCGCGCCCGGCACGATGTATTGCACGACCCGCTGGATGACGAGATGGATTTTGCCGTCCCCTCCGACGACGAAGCCAACGATGCGCGCAGGGATGTCGCGGTATTACTCGACCAATTGCCCGAACGCCAGCGCCTGCCGATTGTGCATACCAAGCTGGAGGGCTTATCGGTTGCGGAAACCGCCAAACTCACCGGCATGTCGGAATCCGCCGTCAAGGTCGGTGTGCATCGTGGCCTCAAGGCATTGGCGGCTTTAATAGGACATAGGACTTAGGCAAAAGCGCGCAAGCAAGGCAAAGCTTTAATGCCAGTACACCCAAGTCGGCGAGGCGCTTGAACGCCGCTGGAGCGATTTTGCATACGTCCGAGGAAAAACAACATGAAAACAGATGATCTCGTAACCCTACTGGCCACCGGCGACATTGCCATCCAGCCACATACCACCGCAAAACGCTTTGCACTTGCGCTTGGGCTGGGCGTAAGTGTGGCCTTTTTGATGATGCTCGGCCTGCTTGGCCTGCGCCCCGATTTCGCAGAAGCCATCCAATTACCCATGTTTTGGGTCAAACTCGGCTATGCCGCCAGTCTTGCCGCTGCCGCGTGGCTTGCCCTGGTGCGCCTGTCACACCCCGGTTCACGCCTGAAAAAAGCTCCCTTGGGTATGGCGTTGCCTATCGTGCTGATGTGGCTGCTCGCCCTGTTCAGCCTAGTCGATGCGGACTCAGCCCAACGCCAGGAGCTTTTGTTCGGCGCAAGCTGGGGCGTGTGCCCCTTGAACATCACCATGCTCTCCGCCCCCATCTTTCTGGCTACACTCTGGGTTGTGCGCGGATTGGCTCCCACCCACTTAACGCAGGCTGGCGCGGCCGTCGGCTTACTATCCGGGGCACTGGGCGCGGTGGTGTACAGCCTGCACTGCCCGGAAATGGGCGCGCCCTTTATCGGTACTTGGTATTTACTCGGCATGATGATACCGACCCTGATTGGCGCAGCACTCGGTCGAACCCTATTGCGCTGGTAAAACCTAGCCTCTGCGGCCATAAGTTAGCGAACAATAATTTGCATACGACGCAAGCAAAGCTACCCTACACACATGG
>DYLI01000030.1:0-1649 GCA_020722165.1 Halothiobacillus neapolitanus
CGGAATCTTGCACGAGGGCGCGGCCAGATGCGGACTTGACTGTAGCAAGCGGCTTATAACCTTCTGGATCAAGCAGAATCGACACGGCGCGCTCGATCGTGCCACTCGGCCCCGTAACTTCCAGCACAAGACCCAGCACTGGATCACGCACTGGGACATCGGAGGTCAACAGGATATGTGGCCGTTGTCCGCCAACAATCTGCAACTTAATGCGACCATAGACCGACATAAGCGAATAGCCATGGCGTGCAAACTGAGCTTCATCGCCAATTTTCACACTCAACGCATCAACATCTCCGGGGCGTACATCGGTAATTGGAATCGTAACGCGCAAAGGCTGATTGAGATTGGACTGGGTTTGCAACTCCCCCAAGCCTATTGCAAAGGCACTCGATGAACCAAAAATCAACGCACACGCCAGCGCTAGAGGCAATTTCCGCATATCCAAATCCCCGTTAATTCCATAATCCATATCTGAATTGAGACATACACCCCAAGCGTGGTGCGCTCTCAACACTCAGGAAGTAGCACATTAAAGCCAAAACCAACTCAATTAACGGCACACGTTACTCAATACTCGGCTTTTTGGATAGCTTGCTGGGTTATATGCGTGGTTTTCTTCCCACAAAAGGCATTCAATCCGCACAGCCTTCTCACAAATAGTCCCGAATCAGAATTTCCGCAATCTGCACGCTATTCAGTGCCGCGCCCTTACGCACATTGTCCGAGACCACCCACAAATCCAGGCCGCGTGGATGCGATACGTCTTCACGAATACGCCCAACATAGGTTGCATCGTGATTCGCCCCCTCGGTCACCGCCGTTGGGTATCCGCCCGGCACGTGCTCGTCAAGCACCACGACACCCGGCGCTTTATTGAGCAGCTCAAGTGCCTGCTCGGCGCTGATTTTGTCGCGGGTTTCGATATGCACCGCTTCAGAGTGACCATAAAACACCGGCACGCGCACACAGGTCGGGTTCACTAAAATGGTGTCATCTCCCATGATTTTCTGGGTTTCCCACACCATTTTCATCTCTTCCTTGGTGTAGCCGTTATCCATGAACACATCAATCTGCGGAATCACATTGAAGGCAATTTGCTTGGGGTACACCTTGGCTTCAATCGACTGACCATTGAGCAAGTTGGCGGTTTGGCCTGCCAACTCTTCAATCGCCTCTTTGCCCGTGCCCGACACTGCCTGATAGGTGCAAACATTGATGCGCTCAATGCCCACCGCGTCGTAAATCGGCTTCAAGGCCACCAACATTTGAATCGTAGAGCAGTTCGGGTTGGCGATAATGCCGCGATTTTTGTACTGCGCCACTGCCTGCGGATTCACTTCGGGCACGACCAGCGGAATGTCATCGTCGTAACGGAATTGCGAGGTGTTATCAATCACCACACAGCCTGCGGCAGCGGCCTTGGGCGCGTATTCAGCCGATACGGAAGCACCCGGCGAAAACAAGCCAATTTGCACCTTGCTGAAATCAAAATCGGCCAGATTCTCGACTTTCAAATAGCCATCGCCAAACTGTACGCGCTTACCTGCCGAACGCTCGGAGGCTAGGGCATACACCTTGCCGACCGGAAATTTACGCTCGGCCAAAATCGCCAGCATGGTTTCACCCACCGCGCCGGTCGCTCCGAC
>DYLI01000030.1:1749-12070 GCA_020722165.1 Halothiobacillus neapolitanus
CCGACGACAGCGATATCGTATGTTTTGGCATCTGTCTTGCTCATTATTTCTACCTGAATTGAATTATTGGTGAGTCGCACGCAACGCGACAACGAGCGCATCGCCCATATCCGACGTTGAAACCTCGGTCATCCCCGGCTCCATAATATCGCGGGTACGCAAGCCCTGATCGAGCACCACGGACACGGCGCTCTCGATTTTATCCGCGAGGTCGGCACGCTCCAGACTGTAGCGCAACATCATAGCGACCGACAAAATCGTCGCCAGTGGATTGGCGATATTCTGACCGGCAATATCCGGCGCCGAGCCATGACTCGGCTCGTACAAGCCTTGCTTGGAGCCATTCAGCGACGCCGAGGGCAACATGCCAATCGAGCCAGTGAGCATCGAAGCCTCATCCGACAAAATGTCGCCAAACAGGTTTTCTGTCACCATCACATCGAACTGCTTAGGCGCGCGCACCAACTGCATGGCCGCGTTATCGACATACATATGGCTCAGTTCAACCTCGGGATAATCCTTGGCCACTCGCTCCATTACCTCACGCCAAAGTTCGGAGGTTTCCAGCACATTAGCCTTGTCCACCGAGCAGACCTTTTTGTCGCGCTGCATGGCGGCCTCGAAAGCCACACGACCAATGCGCTCAATCTCCGACTCGGCATAACGCATGGTGTTATAGCCTTCGCGTTCGCCTTTTTCATTCACATGAATCGCGCGCGGCTGGCCGAAATACACACCACCGGTCAACTCACGCACAATCAAAATATCCAGACCCGCGACCACTTCCGGCTTCAAACTCGAAGCCGAAGCCAATTGTGGATAAAGAATCGCCGGGCGCAGGTTGGCGAAAAGCCCAAGTGCGGAACGAATCCCCAACAGGCCGCGCTCAGGGCGTAGCGGACGATCAAGATTGTCGTACTGCGGGCCACCGACCGCACCCAGCAGAATTGCATCGGCCTCCAGTGCCATTTCTCGCGTGCTGTCCGGGAAAGGATGGCCTGCTGCGTCATAACCCGCACCACCAATCAAACCTTCGTCCATCTCAATATCCAGGCCGAATTCACCGACCAGAATATCTAATACCTTCACCGCTTCATCGACAATCTCAGGGCCAATACCATCGCCCGGAAGAACCAAAATACGTTTTGTCATAAAAATTCCTAAATTATTAAAAAATCAGCCACAGAGAACACAGAGGACTCAGAGAATGAGTCCTTCAACACCTACCACAAGGATTTCTCCTCTGCGCTCTCTGTGGCCTCTGTGGCTAAAAAAACTAAAACAACCAAGGTGCATCGACCTTACGTCGCGCTTCATACGCCTTAATCTCATCCGCATGACGCAAGGTTAAGCCAATATCATCCAAGCCATTCAGCAAACAGTAACGACGGAAATCATCCACATTGAACTCAATCACTTCGTCACCAAGGCCGCGAATGGTTTTATGTTCCAGATCAATGGTCAACTCTAACCCCGGGCTAACCTCAATTGCCTTAAAAATTTTATCAACAATTTCTGCCGATAAAACAATAGGAAGCATCCCACTCTTAAAGCTGTTATTAAAGAAAATATCCGCAAAACTTGGTGCAATCACCGCACGGAAACCAAACTGATCCAGCGCCCACACCGCATGTTCACGCGATGAACCGCAACCAAAATTCTCCCGCGCCAGCAAAATACTGGCGCGATCAAACGGCGCTTGATTGAGCACAAACTCAGGGTTCTTGGCACGCTTGGCATGATCCATACCTGGCTCGCCGGGCGTTAAATAACGCCAATCATCAAACGCATTCGACCCAAAGCCGGTACGGTGAATCGACTTCAAATATTGCTTGGGAATAATTGCATCGGTATCCACATTCGGACGATCAAGCGGAGCGACAATACCCGTGTGTTGTGTAAATGCTTGCATGTATTAAACCTGTTTTATTTAAGTCACAGAGATCACAGAGGACACCGAGAATCGATTCTGGAGCAATTTTTCTCCGTGCTCTCTGCTGCCAGAAAAAATCAAAAATTCCGCACATCGACAAAGTGCCCGGCAATCGCCGCTGCTGCTGCCATGGCTGGGCTGACCAAATGCGTGCGCCCACCCTGCCCCTGACGACCCTCAAAATTGCGATTCGAGGTTGAAGCGCAACGCTCGCCCGGCTCCAGACGGTCAGCGTTCATGGCCAAACACATCGAACACCCCGGCTCACGCCACTCGAAGCCTGCCTCCAGAAACACCTTGTCCAAGCCCTCGGCCTCCGCCTGCTGCTTCACCAGACCTGACCCCGGAACCACCATCGCCAACATGACGCTATCGGCCTTCTTACGGCCCTTAATCACCGCCGCCGCTGCACGCATGTCCTCGATACGCGAGTTGGTACATGAGCCGATAAACACCTTATCAATCGCAATCGAATCAATGGCTTGACCAGCCTCCAAACCCATATAAGCCAGCGCCTTGCGCATTCCATTGGCCTTGACCGCATCGCCTTCCGTTTCAGGATTCGGCACCTTGGCGGCCACGGGAACCACCATTTCCGGCGAGGTTCCCCAGCTCACCTGCGGCGCAATCTCCGCCGCACTCAATTCAACGACGCAATCAAAGTGCGCCCCCGCATCAGAGTGCAAATCAAGCCACGCGGCAGCAGCCTTGTCGAACATCTCACCCTTGGGCGCAAACGGGCGGCCTTTGACATATTCAATGGTCTTTTCATCCACCGCGATAATGCCCGCACGCGCACCGCCCTCAATCGCCATATTGCACACCGTCATGCGCCCTTCGACCGACAAATCCTCAATCGCCTCACCCGCAAACTCTATGGTGTAGCCCGTGCCGCCCGCCGTACCGATTTTGCCGATAATCGCCAGCACAATGTCCTTGGCGGTCACGCCCGCGCCGACATGCCCGTTGACGCGCACCAGCATGTTTTTGGCTTTTTTCTGCATCAAGCTCTGCGAAGCCATCACATGCTCGACCTCAGATGTACCAATACCAAACGCCAACGCACCAAACGCGCCGTGCGTGGACGTATGCGAATCGCCACACACAATCGTCATGCCCGGCAAGGTAAAGCCCTCCTCTGGCCCGATCACATGCACAATGCCTTGACGAATATCATTCATTTTGAATTCGACAATTTTGAATTCGGCGCAATTATTATCCAGCGTGCTGACCTGCTCACGCGACACCAAATCAGCGATACCCTCAATGCCATCGGCACGACTGCCAAGCGTGGGCACATTGTGATCGGGCACGGCCAGCATCGCCTCACGCCGCCACGGCTGACGATTTGCCATACGCAAGCCCTCAAAAGCCTGCGGCGAAGTCACTTCATGCACCAACTGCCGGTCGATATACAGCAACGCCGTGCCATCATCCTCACTACGAATGACATGCGCGTCCCAAAGTTTGTCGTAAAGCGTTCTAGCAGTCATGATTTCTCTCTCCTAAAGTCTATTTATTAGCGTGCGTACTTCGCCTTGAGCGTGGCCTTGGCCAATGTATTGGCGTGAATCATGTAACCAATCAGCGCCGCACTGGCATCCGCAGGAACCTCCAGCTTATCGGCCTTGAGCGCGTACACGGTGAAAATGTAGCGATGCGCCTTGTCACCCACCGGCGGACACGCGCCACCGAATCCCTGCGCGCCAAAATCGGTACGCCCCTGCAAGGCTCCCGCTGGCAACTTTGCACCGGAAGCATCCCCCGCACCCGCATCAAGCTGAGTGACATTCGCTGGGATGTTGTACACCACCCAATGCCACCAGCCGGAACCCGTCGGCGCATCCGGATCATACATGGTCACCGCGTAACTGCGGGTTCCCTCTGGCTCCGCCGTCCACGACAGCGCAGGCGACTGATTGCCGCCCTCACAGCCAAACCCTTTGAATACCTGCGCAGACACCAGCGTCTGCCCCGGTTTGATCTCGCTGCTGGAGAGTGAAAATCCGCCGGATCCCGCAAAGGCGGGTAAAGATAGACAGGCGGACAGGGCAAAGACTGAAACAATCGACTGCAAACGCGGCATGATGCACCTCCCACAAATTGAACAAACCAACTAACTTGCACACAGTGTAAAAATGAACTATCCATAACTCCAATGGATAATTTTCATGGATTGCATTCCCAATGGATATATCAAACTACCAAGCCTTCCTTGCCGTGGCCGAGCACGCCTCGTTTTCCCTTGCCGCCGAAAAGCTGCATCTCACGCAACCGGCCATCAGCAAGCGCATTGCCCAACTCGAAAGCAGCCTTGGGGTGGCGCTGTTCGACCGCCTAGGCCGCAGCATCAGCCTGACCGCAGCCGGTCGCGCTCTGCACCCCGTGGCGATTCGTATCCTCAACGACGTGCGCGAAACTCGCCAGGTGATTGCCAATCTGTCCATTGAAATCAGCGGCACGCTCTCCATCGTCACCTCGCACCACATCGGTCTGCGCCGCCTGCCGCCCATTTTGAAGGACTACACCCGTCGCTACCCCGCCGTGCGCCTTGATCTTGCCTTTATGGATTCCGAACAAGCCTGCCTTGCCGTCGAGCGCGGCGAATTTGAGATCGGCATCGTCACCCTGCCTCTGCGCCCCATGGCCTCACTTACAACCACCGACCTCTGGAACGACCCACTGGTGATTGCCGTGGCCGCCGATCATCCACTGGCAGGCAAAAGCGCCACGACTCTCGACGAACTCAGCCGCTACCCGGCGATTCTGCCCGCCATCGGCACCTACACGCGCACGATTATCGAAGCCACCATCCTGCAACGGCAGGGCACGTTGGACGTGATTTTAGAAACCAACTACCTGGAAACCCTGCGCACCATGGTCGCTATCGGCCTTGGTTGGAGCGCCTTACCGCGCAAAATGATGGGCGGCGATGTGGTCGAAGTTCCGGTACACGATCTTGCGATTGCCCGTACCTTGGGCGTTGTGCAGCATCAAAAGCGCACGCTTTCTCATGCCGCTGAGTCTTTATTGAATGTATTGAAAGGTGATGGATAGTCACCGACGACTGCATGGATTTGGATTTGGATTTAGGTTTACAGTCCCCTTTTGATGCCGTCGTGAACTAACCTGCGGAAGCTGGGTAAAAGCGCCATGGATGGCGCATTTAGCCTCGTCACGACATGGATGTCGTGTTGAGGCGACCCTGCTTCCGCAGGTTAGTTCACGGCTTGCCCGCAGGGCGGCATCAGTGGGGTGTCTTTCTTTGGTTCCTTTCTTTGGACAAGCAAAGAAAGGAACTCGTCCGTAACAAACATGGTTTGTGCTGCGTGCAACCTTGAAACGGACGAAACAATGCCACCGGCCTTGAACGGTTAGTGGGATTTTTCGCCCGTCTTGAGGGAAATACTTCGTAGCAAACGTATGTGGCAACGGGCGAGTAACTTTCTTTGCTTGCACAAAGAAAGTCACCAAAGAAATGCACCCCTGAGGGGTCGCCCTTCGGGCAAGCCGCGAACGCAGCGCCTACGGCAAGGCCGTCCCAACGCAACATCCATGTTGCGACGGGACTAAACAGGCCATCCATGGCCTGTTTACCTCACCTTCGGCACTCCGTTCACGGCGACCCCAAAACGGGGAGGTGAAATCAAAAACCGAAATCCAAAACAAAATCCGCGCCTTTGGCGCTCCAATCCCAACTAATCATTCTTAATCACAATCGTCGGAAACTTGCTGCTGTAATCCTTCGTCCGCTGCGCCAACTTAGCCGCCAATTTGCGTGCAATGCCTCGATACAACAGCGCCGTGGTGCTTGCCACATCCGCAGCCACCGTCGGATTGCCGCTATCCGCCTGTTCACGGATACCGCGTTCCAACGGCAACTGCCCCAGCAGATCAATACCGTACTCCTCGGCCATTTTTGCGCCGCCGCCTTCGCCAAAAATCGGCTCGATGTGCCCACAATTTGAGCACACATGCAAACTCATGTTCTCGATAATGCCCAGCACCGGCACATCCACGCGCTCAAACATCTTCAAGCCTTTTTTGGCATCCAGCAGCGCAATATCCTGCGGCGTGGTCACAATCACCACGCCCGCCACCGGCACTTTTTGCGCCAAGGTCAGCTGAATATCCCCAGTTCCAGGCGGCATATCGACAATCAGATAATCCAGATCATGCCAATTCGTATCATTGAGCAACTGTTGCAAAGCCGACGTGACCATCGGTCCACGCCAAATCATCGGATTATCCTCAGCCACCAAAAAGCCGATCGACATGCACTGCAAGCCTTGCGCAATTTTCGGCTCCAGCGTTTTACCGTCCACACTTTTGGGCTGCCCGCCTTCCGCACCCAACATGCGCGGCACACTGGGGCCATAAATATCCGCATCCAGAATGCCAACTTTCGCCCCCTCGGCCTGCAAAGCCAGCGCCAAATTCACCGCCGTGGTGGACTTGCCCACCCCGCCCTTGCCCGAAGCCACCGCCACGATATTGCGCACCTCCGGCATCCGCTTGAGGGTTTTCTGCACCGAATGCGGCTCAATCACCCAATCCAGGCTGACCTGCGCCACCTGCACGCCCTCAACGACACGCAATGCCGCCTCAGCATCACGACACATCGCTTCGCGCACCCCCGCCGCCGGATAGCCCAAGCGCAAATGCACACTGACCGTACTGCCCTTGATCTCGACCGAGTGCACACGCTTGCCCTCAAACGCCTGCCCAAGCTCCGGGTCATGCAGCGCAGCCAGTGCCGCACGCACCGCTGCCTCGCTCACCGCATCCTTATTCTTACCAAAACCAAACAGCGCCATGAAATTCTCCGTCTTCTAGTTAGCGACAACGCCAGACTTTGTCTGAATTTATGATAGTGTCACACGTCACAAAATTAACCCTACTCATCCTACCCTCGGAGTCCGCATGACCTCGCCGCGCCGCATTCTCGTTACCTCCGCCCTGCCCTACGCCAATGGCCCCATTCATCTTGGACACATGGTCGAATACATTCAAACCGATGTCTGGGCGCGGTTTCAACGGATGCGCGGCCACGAAGTGTATTACGTCTGCGCCGACGACGCGCATGGCACGCCGATCATGCTGCGTGCGCAAAATGAAGGCATTACGCCTGAAGAACTCATTGCGCGCATCAGCACCGAACATCAAGCCGATTTCGCGGATTTTCAAATCAAATTTGACCATTTTCACAGCACACACTCCGCTGAAAACCGCATGTTTGCCGAGCAGGTCTATCTCAAACTACGCGACGGCGGCCATATTGCCACCCGTACCATCCGCCAAGCCTATGACCCGGTTAAAGAAATGTTCCTGCCGGATCGCTTCATCAAAGGCGAATGCCCCAAGTGCGGCGCGGCCGATCAATACGGCGATTCCTGCGAAGTCTGCGGCGCAACCTACAGCCCGACCGACCTGAAAAATCCCAAATCCGCCATTTCCGGCGCAACCCCGATTGAAAAAGATTCCGAGCACTACTTCTTCAAACTCGGCGACTTTGAGCCCATCCTCAAAAACTGGCTGCAATCAGATGCCATCCAGCCCGAAATTGCGGCAAAAATGAACGAATGGTTTGAATCTGGCTTAAACGACTGGGACATTTCCCGCGATGCACCCTATTTCGGCTTTGCGATTCCCGATGCTCCCGGCAAATACTTCTACGTCTGGCTGGACGCGCCGATCGGCTATATGGCCAGCTTCCAGGCGCTATGCACCATTCGCGGCCTCAATGTGTTCGATGACTTCTGGGGAGCGACCCAAGCCAAAGCAAGCAACACCGAACTCTGGCACTTTATCGGCAAGGACATTGCCTATTTCCACACCCTGTTCTGGCCGGCCATGCTCTCAGGCGCAGGTTTACGCCTGCCGACTACCGTGCGCACGCATGGCTTCTTGACCGTCAACGGGCAGAAAATGAGCAAATCGCGCGGCACCTTCATCATGGCGCGCAGCTTCCTCAATCATCTCAGCCCCGATGCCCTGCGTTACTACTTCGCCGCCAAACTCAATGGCTCGATGGAAGATATCGACCTGAATCTCGAAGACTTCATGCAGCGCGTCAACTCCGATCTGGTGGGCAAAGTGGTTAACCTGGCCTCACGCACTGCCGGGTTTATCGGCAAGCTGTTCGATGGACGTTTGGCCGACGAGCTGCACGATCCTAAGTTGTACACCGACTTCGTTGCTGCTGGCGAGAGCATCGCCGCCGCCTATGAAGCCTCCGACAGCGCGCGCGCTATGCGCGAAATCATGGCGCTTGCCGACCGCGCCAACCAGTACATCGACCAGAACAAGCCTTGGAGCTTAGCCAAAACCCCCGGCAACGAAGCCGAAGTGCAGGCCATTTGCACCATGGGTCTCAACCTGTTCCGCGTACTGATGGTGTATCTCAAGCCCGTACTGCCGACAATGGCAAAACAGGTTGAACACTTCCTGCACTTTGGCGAACTCAACTGGGAAAGCCGCCATGAATTGATGCTTGCGCACATTATTCAACCGTTTGAACCGTTGATGACGCGCATCGAACAAGCGAAAATCGATGCCATGCTGGAAGAAAACATCAGCACCATGCCCACCCCCGAATCCCCAGCCGCCACGGTCAAAAGCACTACCCCCGTTTCGACAACGACGGCCAGCATCGAACCAATTAGCGAAACCATCAGCATCGACGACTTTTCCAAGATTGACCTGCGCATTGCACGCATCGTCAAAGCCCAGCATGTCGAAGGCGCAGAGAAACTGCTGCAACTGACCCTCGACATCGGCTCGGAAACCCGCAATGTGTTTGCAGGCATCAAATCCGCCTACAAACCCGAAGAGCTTGAAGGCCGCCTCACCGTCATGGTCGCCAACCTTGCCCCGCGCAAAATGAAGTTCGGCTTGTCCGAAGGCATGGTGCTTGCCGCGTCAGGTGCGGGCACGCCCGGTTTGTTTATCCTGGAACCCGACGATGGCGCACAACCCGGAATGCGAGTGAAGTAAGATGAAACACGCGATTTTTACCGCCGTACCTGTCCTGTTGAGCACCTTGGTGCTTAGTGCCTGTGGCGAGCCAACACCGCGCCATATCGACAACCTGCCGTGGCAGATTGAAATCCTGCCCGACGGCAACTCGCGCGTCTTTGGCATTGAGCTGGGCAAAAGCACGACACTGGAAGCCAAACGCGCTCTGGATCACAAGGCTGACTTCAGTCTATTCAAATCCGCCGATGGCAAGCTCTCGCTCGAAGCCTATTACGGCACACTAACCTTGGGCGTATTCGAAGCCAAGCTGATTGCCGAAGTCGAAGCCACGCAAGAGCAACTGAAAAAAATCGGTGAGCACGCCGAAAACCCACGCGCCCAGCCCAGCGGCGCATGGAAATTCGACATGCGCGACGAAGACTATCTAACCATTCAAAACTGGCCAGTGCGCTCGCTCACCTACATCCCCATGGCCGTGCAATTTGATGCCGCGTTACTGGAAAAACGCTTTGGCACACCTGCCGAACGCAAACCCATCGACGCAGGACGCGAATACTGGCTCTACCCCGACAAAGGCCTGGTCATCATGCTGGCCGACAAGGAAAAAGAAATCCTGCAATACGTTGCACCCAGCGATTTTGCGCGCCTGCAAGACAAAATCAGCCGTGAACTGCCGCGCTCGGTGCTGGATTAAGTAGCTTTTTTGTCAGAACAAAAACGTAGTAACATCCACGTATGAAAACCCGATTTGAATGGGATAAGGTTAAGGCTGAGAGTAATTTCAGGAAGCATCGTGTGAATTTCGAGACTGCGACCCGTGTATTTGCTGATCCGTTCGCCCTTATTGAACAAGACCGCATCGAAAATGGAGAACACCGCTGGCAAACTCTGGGCATCGTAGAGGGGTATCTGTTGCTTTTAGTGGCTCATACCGCACTGAACGACGAAAGTGGCACCGAAGTTATCCGCATCATTTCGGCACGTCGCGCCGAACCCAAAGAGAGGAAACGTTATGAACGCAATCGTTCGCTATGAAATTGACCTGAACAATCTACCCCCGCTGACCGAAAAGCAAAAAGCAGAACTAAGAGCACTGGCCGACATGCCTGACAGCGAAATTGACTACAGCGACATCCCACCGCTGGATGAAAAATTTTGGCAGAACGCCGTGCGCAACCCGATTTACAAGCCCACCAAAGCATCAACCACCGTGCGCGTCGATTCAGATGTGCTTGCATGGCTCAAAAGCCAAGGCAAGGGCTATCAAACCCGCATGAATGCCATTTTGCGCGAAGCCATGCTGCGTTCGCTGGATCACAACAAAACCTGAATGAGCCTTCCGGCTCAGTGATGCCTCACTCCGTCACATAATCCCCATGCTCACGTGTGGCGAGGAAGCGTATTTCCGGC
>DYLI01000030.1:12170-15188 GCA_020722165.1 Halothiobacillus neapolitanus
TCACTCCGTCACATAATCCCCATGCTCACGTGTGGCGAGGAAGCGTATTTCCGGCCAGCGCTCCATGGTCATTTGCAGATTCACTCGCGTGGAGGCGATGTAGACCAAATCCCCGGCGTGATCGAGCGCCAGGTTGGCCTGGTGCTTGTTTTTGAAATCGTCGAGCTTCTTATCGTCGTCGCATTCAACCCAACGCGCCGTGTTGACGTTAACCATTTCAAAGCTGCAATCGACGTTGTATTCAGACTTGAGGCGATGCGCCACCACGTCGAACTGCAACACACCGACCGCGCCCAAAATCATGTCGTTGTTAATCAACGGGCGATAAAGCTGGGTTGCGCCCTCTTCGCACAACTGCATCAATCCCTTGTGTAACTGCTTCATTTTCAGCGGGTCGCGCAACTGGGCACGGCGGAACAGTTCCGGTGCAAAGTTGGGGATACCGGTGTAGGCGAAGTTCTCACCCTCGGTAAAGGTGTCGCCGATGCGGATCGTGCCGTGGTTGTGGATACCGATGATGTCGCCGGGGTAAGCATCTTCGACATGCTCGCGCTCACTGGCCATAAAGGTCAGCGCGTCGGCGATCTTGATCTCGCGCCCCAGGCGTACATGCCGCGCCTTCATGCCTTTACTGAATTTGCCGGAGCAGACGCGGAAGAAAGCCACGCGGTCGCGGTGTGCCGGATCCATATTGGCTTGAATTTTGAACACAAAGCCGCTGAATTTTTCTTCCTCCGGCTGCACCACGCGGGTGCTGGTCGCGCGCGCCAAGGGGCCGGGCGCTTGCTCGACAAAGAACTCCAGCAATTCGCGCACGCCGAAGTTATTCATGGCCGAACCGAAGAACACCGGACTCAGCTCACCACGGCGGTAGGCATCCAAATCAAAAGCATGGCTTGCGCCCTGCACCAACTCGATTTCCTCGCGGAATTCTGCGGCGCGCATTCCCAGCAGTTCGTCCAGCTTGGGATTATCCAGCCCGTCGATCACTTCAAACTCGGCCTTGCCGTGCGGCTCGAAGATGAAGATGCGGTTGTCATATAGGTGGTACACGCCCTTGAAAGCCTTGCCCATGCCAATCGGCCAGGTAATGGGTGCACACTTGATCTTGAGCACGCTCTCGACCTCATCCAGCAACTCCATGGGCTCGCGGCCTTCGCGGTCGAGCTTGTTGATGAAGGTCATGATCGGCGTGTCACGCAAACGGCACACGTCCATCAGCTTGATGGTGCGCTCTTCTACGCCCTTGGCCGAGTCGATCACCATCAACGCCGAATCCACGGCGGTCAGCACGCGGTAAGTATCTTCCGAGAAATCCTCGTGTCCCGGCGTATCCAGCAGGTTGACGATGTGATCTTTGAATGGGAACTGCATCACCGACGAAGTGACCGAAATACCGCGCTGCTTCTCCAGCTCCATCCAGTCCGACGTCGCATGACGGCTGGATTTACGTCCTTTGACTGTACCCGCAAGCTGAATCGCACCGCCGAACAGCAGCAGCTTTTCAGTCAGCGTGGTTTTACCAGCATCCGGGTGGGAAATAATCGCAAACGTGCGGCGTTTTTTGAGGTTTTGCAGAAATTCAGACATGAGGATGGGCATAAAAGCGCGAAGGGCGCGCATGATAACAAAAAGCCCGGCACTAGGCCGGGCAACTCAAGCGAAGAGAGACTTTAATCAGCGATTAAATTTCGCCGGTTGAAGCCTTCTCCAACATTTCCCACATGGTGTCACGCACACCCGTTGCTGCCTTGAGCAGTTCAGGATGATCTTTCATGTTCTGACCCATTTTCAACATCATGTCCATGTTGAGAGTAGACACCCAAAGACCATCGGCTTTTTCAACCACAGCCACACGGCATGGCAAATAAGCCGCCATACTTGGTGCAAAATCAACCATCTTACGTGCGGTTTCAGGGTTGCAATATGAGGCAATGAAGAGAGTGCCGGACTTCACGCCACGTGCATTCAATTCATCCGACAACGGAAGCTCGCCCACGGCTTTGATATTGCGGTTGGTCGCAACAGACTCCAGTGAAGCCTTGATGTCATCCAAAGTTACGCCCGCCTTGACTTTGCGTTCCCACACGGTGGTGTAGCCAATTTCACCCTTGCTTTCAATCCAGCGCCCCAACATGGTGGCGGTTTCTTCTGCCGCGCCCGGTGCCAGGTTACCGCCAGCAGCCATCAAGCCCGCTGCATCCTTGTTAATCACTGCCACAATCGGCTGCATTCCAGGACTCAACATGGCCGGCATCAACTGCATCATGCCGGGCATAACAACGGCGAAATACCCACCTGCTACCAGAGCAAGCACACCAATCAAGGCTAAAAGGTTACGAATCATCTGCAATCTCCACACAAGTTAAAGTCAAAACTGACGGCTAGCGTCAACTTTTAGGCTGCCAAGGCTAGCCTAATCTCCCCACAAACCCAACGATGAAACTTTTTATCTGCAATACATAGAAGTAATCGCTAATTTACTTATACTCCTGGCACATTCAAGCCCCTTAGCCAGTTCATCCCACGTTTAAAACACAAAACCCCCGTCTGTTACAGGGGGTTTTCTTGGGCAGACTTTTTTTCAAATCAAGCCGCAGGGGCCACCGCTTTATCCAGCATCGGCTTCAATTCACCGCGCTGATGCAACTCAACCACAATATCCGAACCGCCAATCAATTCACCGTTGACGTAGATTTGCGGGAAGGTTGGCCAATCCTGATAACGTGGCAGGTTGTTGAATATTTCCATATCGGCGATCACGTTCACATATGCAAACTCCACACCACAGGCTTTAATCGCCTCGGCGGCGCGGCTGGAATAGCCACATTGCGGAAACTGCGGTGTGCCCTTCATAAAAATCACGACTGCATTGCTCTTAACAATCTCGTCGATCTGCTGGAGGATAGGATCCATGATATTGCCTTCTAAAGTTGAGTGATAAGGTGCGTCATCTTATCGCAAACCATCCACATTGCGCTGTAACCAAAACTCGAACAGCGCCAGATGCCACAGCTT
>DYLI01000031.1:0-5105 GCA_020722165.1 Halothiobacillus neapolitanus
CTCAAGCTGTGCCAACAAGGCTTGCGTTTCAGTGGAGCCTGGCATAGTTCACGTCTCCATCGTCCAGCATGTCGTCATCTTCACTATTGCCCCAAAACAGGCGGTTCGGCAGCATTTGCCCGCGCCCTAGGCGGTAGGCCTGTTCGAGGGTTTGCCATGTGTAATCTTGCGCTTGTTCAATCGCGGTAAGCGGTTCGTTGCCATGCGCCATCAGCCCGGCAATCGCCGAAGCCAGAGTGCAGCCGGAGCCGTGATAGCTTTCCGCCAAGCGCGGCCATGAATAGGTTTCGAGCAGGCGATGACCACCGAAGAGCAGATTTTCCACTTCGTCGGTCGGCTCATGCGTGCCGGTAATCAGCACATAGTCGCTACCCATTTCCAGTAATGACAAGGCGCATGCGTGCAAATTATCCGCACCCAACGCCAAGCGACGTGCTTCTTGGCTATTGGGGGTCAGAATCGTGGTTTGCGGCACGAGTAATTCACGCATGGCGGCAATCAGTTCATCACCGGCGACATCCTTACCGCCGCCCGCACGCAACACGGGGTCAAGCACCACGGGAATCTGTGGTAAATCTCGTAACAGGCTATGAATCGCCTCGATCATGCCCACACTGCCCAGCATGCCGATTTTGACAGCGGCAATCGGCATGTCTTCAATCAATGCACGCGCCTGTTCAATCACCCATAGCGGATCGACCGTGCGCACATCCAAGACATTGCGCGTATTTTGCACCGTCAACACGGTAGCAATCGGCGCGGCATGGCAACCCTGACTGACAATGGCCTCGATATCCGCCGACAAGCCCGCGCCGCCAGTCGGGTCGAGACCCGCAAACACCAACACCACGGGGGGGGGCTGAATTTCCTGCATCATGCTGAACGTCCTCTCTGTGTATTCTCGAAGGATAGACACCTGCCCGAAGACACGCAATCATGCGCCACGACCTATGTAAACAGGAAGCAGGTATGGCTTGGTTCTATCTATTGATTGCCGGGTTTTTTGAAATCGGCTGGCCGATAGGCTACAAACTCACCGCCCAGCCCGACCTGCGTTGGATGGGCTGGAGCATTGCTCTCGCCTCACTGACCTTGAGTGCTGCTTTCCTCTGGCTCGCCCAGCGCGACATTCCGATCGGCACCGCCTACGCGATATGGACGGGAATCGGTGCGGCGGGCACGTTTCTGGTCGGCGTGTACTTCTTTAACGAACCCGCCAGCCTGATGCGCTATTTTGGCGTGATTCTGATTGTATCCGGCGCGATCATGCTGAAACTTGCATCTTAAAGCCGCTTTCGGTCAAAGCCTGCAAACGCGCCCGTGCCAAAGCCTGCCCCAAAGCTGCACCGCTCAAGCCTTTTGCCAATAGCGGCTGCACCGCCACGGCTTTAATCGCCGCCAACGCCCTCCGCATCACCTCGGCCTGTGGGTAAGCGCAATCCTCAAAACCTAAGCGCCCGCGTGCATCCGCCTCGCACACCCGCAAAAATTGCTCAAAACGCTGCGGACGACGCAGGGCATCCAGCGCCTCCAGCACCTTTAATACCGTGGCCGGGCGCATTTCCAACACCTTGTGTGTATGCCCATGCCAGCGCGCACTCATCACCGCCAGATCACGAAACTCCTGCGGCCAACGCAAACGTTCAGCCAGTGGCTCAAGCAAACGTGCGCCGCGCTCCTCATGACCATAATGATGCGGCCATTCTTCCGGCGGAGTTGTCCCCTTGCCAACATCGTGCAGCAACGCCGCCCAACGTGTCGGTACATCCGCCCCTAGGCGCACCGCCTGCTGCAACACCATTAAACTATGCACACCGCTATCAATTTCCGGGTGATATTTCGCGGGCTGCGGTACACCAAAGAGCGCATCCAACTCCGGCAACAGGCGTTTGAGCGCGCCGACCTCGCGCAGCACCTCAAAAAAACGTGCTGGATGCTCGGTGGACAATGCCTTCACAGTCTCCTGCCACACCCGCTCCGGCACCAGAGCATCCACTTCACCGTTTTCGACCATTGTGCGCATCAAATCCAGCGTTGCATCGGCCACACAAAATCCCAAGCCGGCAAAACGCGCCGCAAAACGTGCGACCCGCAAAATACGCACCGGATCCTCCACAAACGCCGGCGACACATGGCGCAACACCCGTGCTTCAATATCAGCCCGCCCACCATACGGATCGACTAGGCGACCATCCTCGGCCTGCGCGATGGCATTGATGGTCAAATCCCGCCGCGCCAGATCCTCGTCCAAGGTCACGTCAGGCGAGGCGTGCATCACAAAACCATGATAGCCGGGCGCAGATTTACGCTCAGTACGTGCCAGCGCATATTCCTCGCGGGTTTGCGGGTGCAAAAAAACCGGAAAATCCTTCCCCACCTGCTGAAATCCCTGTGCCAACATGGCTTCAACCGAAGAACCCACCACCACGAAATCGCGCTCATATACCGGCAACCCCAGTAAGACATCACGCACCGCACCGCCAACTAAATATGTCTTCACACAAAACCCCCTTGATGCGTGGCATAATTCGCGCATTATTGACCCGCCACGATTTAAACCGGAATAGCATATGAGCGCCGCTCGTACTGAGCTTGTCGAAGCACGGCTCTTCGACAAGCTCAGTACGAATGGATTCATGAATAAATCGTGCCAGAGCAATAGGTTAGCGAATCAGATCAATCGAAGAATTGTCCTGAACGCAGAAACAAAAACAAGGTAAAGCCATGCCACACTTTTCTCAACTTTTGACTCAATCGCCCCTGCTGGAAACGGTCATTCGCTCAGCTCAAATCGTGGCACGCACCGATGTCAGCGTCATGCTCACCGGTGAAACCGGCACAGGCAAAGACCTCATGGCACAAGCCATCCACTATGCCAGCCCGCGTGCGCAGCGTCCTTTTATTGCCATCAACTGTGCGGCACTGCCTGAAACCCTGGTCGAATCCGAGCTATTTGGACATAAACGCGGAGCTTTTACCGGCGCGACCGATGATCGCCTGGGGCATATTCGCAGCGCCCACGGTGGCACCTTGTTTCTTGACGAAATTGGCGAACTCCCACTCGCGACCCAAGCCAAATTGCTGCGTTTTCTGGAGTCTGGCGACATCATACCTGTTGGCGAAAGCAACCCCATCAAGGTTGATGCACGCGTCATCGCTGCCACCCATCAGGACTTAAGCCAATTGGTGCGTGAATCGCGTTTCCGTGAAGACCTGCTTTATCGGCTGCAAGTTGTCCCCATGGACATGCCCAGTCTACGAGAGCGCAGCGGCGACATCGACATGTTGCTCAACCGCTTTTTGCTGCATTTTTCCGGCGAACATCAGCTACCTCTACCCAAGCCATCTCAAGAAGCACGGTCTGCACTGCGTCGTCATGGCTGGCCGGGCAACGTGCGCGAACTGCGCAACCTATGCGAGCGCCTTGTCGTTTTGTTTCATGGACGTTCGGTTGAATTAGGTAATTTACCTGCCGAAATCATGCGCAGCGCACCCAAGCCATCGAGCTCTACGAGCGGCCACGTGCGTGGCTTTAGCCTACCCGAAGAAGGTATTGATCTTGAATGGCTGGAGTCTGACATAATTCGCCAAGCCCTTGATCGCTCACGCGGCAACAAGAGCCGCGCTGCACGCCTTCTTGGCATAACACGCGACACCCTGCTCTACCGCCTGAAGAAGTTTGACCTTGCTTAAAAACAAGCCAACAACGCACTGCAACTGTGCAAAAAAACAACGACCCCTTAGATTTTCCGCCCTCAAATGCGTATTATCAAACAGAACAAGTCGTACCAAAATACGATTTGCCCCCTTGCAAACACACCTATGAGATAGGAAGAACCACATGAAGAACTTCACTGCTCTGAGCACCGGCCTGTTGGCTGCTGCCATTATCGCCTCACCTGCTTTCGCCGCTGGCGAAGGTTACCCTGGCTGCCTCAAGACTGACACTGACAAGTGCACAGCTTACGTTTACGACAGCATGGGCAAAGTTGTCCGTGATGACGTTATGAAGCAATGTGTCCTGAACGGCCACATTCCTTTGGAAGCATCTTCTGCCATCAAAGAATGCAACCCAGAGTTTTTCAAAGAAGTTGCCAAGGTTGAAGCCCCTGTTGCTCCGACCGTGACTGCCAAAGCCATCACTCTGAGTGCTGACGCGTTCTTCGACTTCGACAAGGACACCTTGAAGAAAGAAGGCAAAGCCTCGCTTGATAAACTGGCGAAAGACATCAAGATCGACCAAGTCGAGTACATCACCATTGTCGGCCACGCAGACCGTTTCGGTTCTGATAGCTACAACCAGAAATTGTCTGAGCGTCGTGCCAACACCGTTGCCAAGTACCTGACCGCGAAGGGCGTTCCTGCCACCAAGATCAAGTCGAGTGGCGCTGGTGAGACTCAGCCTGTTGTGGAATGCAAAGGCGCGAAGGCTACATCCTCTGTTATCAAGTGCTTGGCACCAAACCGTCGCGCAGTCATCACTGTAGGCGTTTCTTCTAAGTAATACCTTTCATAAGGTAAGAACCTAGAGCCTAACTAGGGCACCGAATGGTGCCCTTTTTTATTGGTTAGATTTAAGTCCCCTCGGAAATTTGGAGCCTTAAACCTGGCTAATGGTGTTCTAACGGAACTTGTCTATCACAAGTCTGCTCTGAAAAAAGTATCGAAAAAATACTTCTCCAATTTACTGCACCCTAGGACACCTTATTGATCTCCAAACCAAACAAAACACTTGCGCCTTCCGCCTGTACTTTTGCGCCCTTTGGGGTTCTGGTTTTATTTGTGTTGCCCTTGATCTGGCTCATCTTCAGCTTCAATAACCCGCCATTGATCTTGTCTGAAGACAAACCGCAACAAGCTGCATCACAACTTGAAACAATTCTTGAAACCGGCGTTTTGCGTGTCGCCACTCGCCAAGGCTCTTTGACCTATTTCAAAAATGAAGAAGGAGACATCAGCGGGCTGGAGGCTGATCTTTGCAGCCTGTTCGCGGCCAGCTTAGGCGTTAAACTCAAGTTTGTGCTTGCCGAATCTATCGCAGAAACGCATGAGCTTCTGCGTACCGGTCAAGTGGATATGATCGCCGCCGGGCTCATTCGCAGCCC
>DYLI01000031.1:5205-14907 GCA_020722165.1 Halothiobacillus neapolitanus
GATACCTTGGATCCTGACGGCTCACGCCAGTTCTTGCGCGATGTGCGCTATAAATTACCAACTTATCGCGCTTATTTTATTCAAGCGGGACAGCTCCATTCAATTGATTGGCGTATTCTGGCTGCAACCGGCTACCAGGAGTCCAAATGGAATCCAGATGCGGTTGCGGATTTGGGCGCACGCGGCATGATGCAATTTATTGCTAGCACAGCACAAAAAATGGGGATTAATCCGCATGATCCGCGTTCAAGCATCGAAGGTGCGGCGCGTTATCTGAAATTGCTAGACCAGCAACTCCCGCGCAATATCCCGACGAATGAGCGTCCGTGGTTTGCGCTTGCTGCCTACAATATCGGCATCGGCACCGTGCTCAACGCGGTGCGTACCCATCAACGCAAACATCCCAAAGACACGCTGTACTGGCAGGATTTCAAAGATTCATTGTTGCTGGAAAATCAGGGCAGCGCCTTTACCCGCAAGCGCAGAAATCTCGCGCTACATTACGTGGACAGCATACGCAGTTATTACGAATTATTGATATGGCTGACCGAACGTAGTCCGGAAGTCGGCAATGCCGATAGCCAGACCAAAGCTAAGTCTTAAAACCTGTTTACGATCTTTTTTTGAGGCTGAAAATCCTCATAAAACGACACTTTAGGTGCGAATTCATTCGCCCCTACGCATTTTTTACACCCGTTTTTCGTTAAATGGCGAGATCGTCAACGGGTTCTTAGGTGGTTTGGTCACATACACATCAAAGCGCACCGCCTTACCGCGATAGTCCAGGGTTGGCACACGCCCGGCAAGATACTCCGCATGCAACGGTCGCTTGACCACCACGCGGCGCAGGGCGCGGGACAACGCGCAATCCAGCAATACCCCCGCATCCTCATCCACCCCCACAAGCACATGAAACAAGCGCATGGGCTTTTTAACTAAAGCCGATTTGCTGCGCTCAGGAAACATCGGGTCAAGCACAATCACGTCATACGCGCCAAGGCTTGCCGGGTCGAACAAATGTTCAGCGGCATCTTCGGCACACAAACGCATACGCGATAGGGCGGCAAGACCTTGCTCAGTGGCGCGCCGCAAGCCGTCAGCCAATAGGGCATGCACCACCGGATGACGCTCACACAGCGTCACCTCACAACCGAGGCTTGCGAGCATGAACGCATCACGCCCCAAGCCTGCCGTCGCATCCAGCACACGTGGCAAGGGATTCCCCTTGACACCGACCGCGCGCGCCAACAATTCATCGCGTCGAAAACCAGCACGCTGCCTAAACCCGAGTGCGCCACCGCTAAAATCCACGCGCAAGGGCTCATCACGGGGAGCATCGCAATCCAGCAAGCACAGCCCATTCATACCCAAAGACAATGCCACACCTGAACTTGGTCGTGTATCCAGTACCTGTGAGCCAAGTTGCGTCGCCAACATCTCAGCCTCGGCCAAAAACTGCAGATGCTCGATGATGATAGGTGTTGAAGGCGTGCTTAGGGCAGGTTTCATGCAAAGATTAACGCGCTTGGCCACTATGGTCAGCATTCAAAGTCTTGGTAAACACTTTGGATTTGCGCTGTGCGTTGTAAATGGCCTGCCGTTCCACGGGTAGGTCGTTGACATGAGCCGCCGCAAAACCGTGTTCGATAAACCAATGCGCCGTGTGCGTGGTCAAAACAAACAGAGTCTGCATACCCCGCTGCCTGGCTTCTTTTTCCATGCGTGCGAGTAACCGCGCCGCACGCCCGCCGCGTCGATAGTGTGCATTCACGGCAAGGCAAGCCAACTCCGCCACCCGCGCTGCGGTAAAGAAATGCAGTGCAGCAGTGGCGATAATTTGCCCGTCCAGCTCGACCACCCAATAACGGTCAATCTCCAATTCAAGCTGCTCACGCGGACGGCGCACCAGCACGCCCTCTTCTTCCAAAGGACGAATCAGTTCCAGAATACCCGCCACATCGTCGATGCTGGCACGGCGCATTTTTTCCAGCGACTCGGCAGTCAACAAGGTTCCATGCCCCGAACGGCTGTATAACTCCTGAATCAGGGCACCCGGCGTGCGCCGATCGACCAAATGCACCCGTTCCACGCCACGCCGCACCGCCTTGCAAGCACTCTCCAAATGCAAGGCCATTTCAGTACTCAAGCGTGCCTCATCCAAGACGGCCTGGGCTTCAGTCACCGTCATCTGCGCCGGTAACTCAGCTGACGATTCGGTGAGGAAAATCAGCTTGTCGGCCTGCAAATACGCGGCAATTTCCAACGCCACGTCTTCCGCACGCAAATTGAACACCTCGCCTGTAGGCGACGCGCACAAACACGACTGCAATACGGTATGTCCCGCGTCCAATAACGAACGCAGGCGCGCCACCTCGACCTTGCGCACCTCACCGCTCCAGCCGAAATCATTACCCTCACGCACGCCAAGTGGGCGCGCCACCACCGCATTACTACTCACCACCGAAAGGCGCGCACCCTCCAAGGGCGTATTGGGCAAGCCCATCGACAACCGCGCCATTAAATCCAGCATTTGTACCGCCACGGCGCGCTTGATTGACGGCAAAGCCTGCTCACTGGTCACGCGCAAGCCCAAGTGCTGTTGCGTAGCCACCGCATCGTCCAACAACTCGGCTTCAATCTGCGGACGCGAGCCGGGTACCAGCACCAAGCGGACACCAAGCGACGTCAACAGAGCAATATCTGAAATCAGCGCATCCACGCTGACAGCGTCACCATCCACCAAGGCTTCGCCAGCAAAAGCGAGCACAAACACGCGGTCTTGATGTGCGTAGATGTAGGGTGACGCATCGCGCAACCACTGCGCCATCTGCGATTGTTCAGGCGCGCTCATGACAACCTCTTAAAACGGAACGTCGAGAAGAAACTCCAACAGCGCCTTTTGCGTATGCAGACGGTTTTCCGCCTCGTTCCACACCACACTCCAGCGACCGTCAATCACCCCCGCTTCAACCTCTTCACCACGATGTGCAGGCAGGCAGTGCATGAACAAGGCATCGGCACGCGCACGAGACATCAGCGTTTCGGTGACATTGAATCCCGCAAAATCACGCAAGCGGCGCTCGTTTTCTTCCTCCTGCCCCATGCTTGTCCAGACATCAGTCACAACTAGGTCGGCATCAGTACAAGCCTGCACCGGATCATGCGAAAACGTCACCCGCCCCGCTGCCGCCGCAAGCATGTCTGCATCAGGCGCATAGTCTGCTGGGGATGCGATATTCAGCTTAAAATCAAATACCTGCGCCGCATTGATAAAGGTGTTGCACATATTGAAGCCATCGCCCACCCAAGCCACCGTCTTGCCCTGAATTGAGCCACGATGCTCTTCATAGGTCATCACATCCGCCAAAAGCTGGCAGGGATGAAATTTTTCAGTCAAGGCATTGATAACAGGAACCCTTGAGTAGCGTGCAAACTCCTCGATATCAGCGTGACGATGTGCTCGAATCATAATCACATCGACCATGCGCGAGAGCACCCGCGCGCTATCGGCAATCGGCTCGCCGCGCCCAAGTTGAGTATCGCGCGGTGAAAGAAAAATGGCATGACCACCCAGTTGCGCCATACCCGCCTCAAATGACACACGGGTGCGCGTGGAGGCCTTCTCGAAAATCATCCCCAAGACGCGGTTTTGCAACGTAAGCACAGGCTCGGAACGGGCACGCGCTTCTTTTAAGCGACGCGCGCGTGCCAAAACTTGGCGTAGCTCATCATGGTTTAAATCGTCGAGCGTTAAAAAATGGCGCACATTCATACATGACCCCCATCCGCCAAAAAAGCTGTAATCAATTCAGCCAGTGTGGCAATCAGCATGTCCGTCTGTTCATCCGACATCACTAGAGCAGGCAATAAACGAATCACCGAATCGGCCGTGACGTTAATCAGCAAGCCCTTCTGCAAAGCCTGCCCCACCAAAGCGCCGCAAGCGCGATCTAGTTGCACGCCGATCATCAACCCGCGACCACGCACCTCAATCACACCGCTCACATCATGCAAACGTGAGCGCAAGCCATTCTGAATGCGTTGCCCCAGTTCATCAGCACGCGCCAACAAACCATCCCGCTCAATCACCTCCAGCACGGTATGCGCCACGCGACACATCAAAGGATTACCGCCAAAGGTCGAACCATGATTACCCGGCCCGAGCAATTCAGAAGCCGCACCCGCCGCCAAGCACGCACCAATCGGCACGCCATTGCCCAAGCCCTTGGCCAAGCTCATGACATCCGGCAACACATCGCAATGCTGAAAGCCGAACCATTTTCCCGTGCGCCCAATCCCGGTCTGCACTTCATCAACCATCATCAGCCAGCCGTTTTCATCGCAAATCTTGCGTACATCTTCCAAATAGCCCATTTTGGGCAGACGGATACCACCCTCGCCCTGAATAGGCTCAACTAGGATAGCCACAATATTGCGATCAGTTGCGGCCACTTGGCGCAACGTATCCACATCTCCATGCGGCACACGCACAAAACCGCTCACCAGAGGCTCAAAGCCTGCCTGCACCTTGCGGTTACCCGTGGCCGAAAGTGTGGCCATCGTGCGCCCATGAAAACTCGACTCCATCACCACGATATGCGGGTCGGACAGCCCTTTGCGATGCCCATGCAAACGCGCCAGCTTGATAGCCGCCTCATTCGCTTCGGCACCCGAGTTACAGAAAAACACTTTATCCATGCCGGAAATCGCACTCAAACGATCCGCCAAGGCCTCTTGCCAAGCAATGCCGTAAATGTTCGAGGTATGAATCAGCGTACGCGCCTGCTCGCAAATAGCCTCGGCAATATCCGGCTGCGCATGGCCTAGTCCGCATACCGCCACGCCCATAATCGCATCAAGATAACGCTTGCCCTCGGTATCCCACAGGAAAGCGCCTTCGCCACGCACAAAGGTGACAGGTTGGCGGTTATAGGTGTTCATTAAGTGATGCGTGGCCATGCTCGTATTCCCCATGGAAAACTCAGGAATTCTTAAAATTGGAATTCACAAATAGTAAAGACCCCAAAAGGGGTCTGGATAGCTTGAGTTTAACCGCGCCACATGCACTTGTGAAGTGCTATTGCTCAATGACTTGGCGCGATTAAAATCACCTGAAAATCAAACCAAAATTAAGCCTTAGTCGCAGCGTAACGGCGCGAGACTTCATCCCAGTTCACCACATCCCAGAACGCATTGATGTAATCAGGACGGCGGTTCTGGTAGCGCAAGTAGTAGGCGTGCTCCCACACATCCATACCCAGAATCGGCGTACCCTTCACTTCGGCAATGTCCATGATCGGGTTGTCCTGATTCGGAGTGGAAGACACCACCAGCTTACCCGCCGCATCGACCGACAACCACGCCCAGCCTGAGCCAAAACGTGTTGCGCCCGCCGCTGCGAATTTCTCGCGGAACTTGGCAAAATCACCGAACGTTGACTCAATATCCGCCAGCAACGCACCCTTGGGCTGACCGCCGCCATTGGGCGACAAAACCGTCCAGAACAGGCTGTGGTTGTAATGACCGCCGCCGTTGTTGCGCACTGCAACCGGCAGTTTGGAAATATTCGCCATCATCTCTTCGATGGACTTGTCTTCCCACTCCGTGCCCGCAATCGCATTGTTGCAATTGGTGACATACGCGCCGTGGTGCTTAGTGTGGTGAATTTCCATGGTGCGCGCATCAATGGATTTCTCAAGCGAATCATAAGCATAGGTCAAATCAGGGAGTACAAGAGCCATGGATTTCTCCTTTTTAACAATGGGGGATACAGGTTTTGACGATGCAGGAACAGCGTCTTGCGCCACTAGCAAAGCAGACTGTGACGCCGTTAGCAAGCCTCCGGCCAAGGCCACGCTTTGACGCAAGAAGTTACGGCGTTCGGATTCAGGCACATTCAAATGACTTTCGGGCATGAAAAATCTCCGTTTTTAGGCTATGTGAATCTAGACCGTATTCCATGACAGTACGATAGATCACGCTGTTATTGCAGGGGTTTTATCCCCCTCATCATACGGCTGCGCCAAACCTGTCAACGCCTGAAACGCACTACGCCGCAGCACCTCGACAAAGCCCTGGCGCAGCTCAAAATCATCACTACGAAACGCGGCAAACAGCCCACTCCACAAACCCTGCTCACCAATCGGTCGCGCCAGCACATAACCACGTTCAATCTGCGCCTGCGCCGCCCAACGTGGCAAGGCCGCCAGCCCGCGCCGCGAAGCCACCAGTTGCAAAATCGCCACCGTCAACTCGGCGGTGCGCCGCTCCAAACTCATACCTGCGGGCTTCAAAACACGCTGCACTACATCCAAAGCCTGATCGGGCACCGGATAGCTAATCAGCGTTTGCCCGGCAAAATCCGCCGCCGCAAGCCAAGGCTTATCCGCCAACCCATGCCCCGGCGCAAGCAGCGCCACAATTTCATAACGAAACAGAGGCAAATAACTCACCCCCGGCCAATCGCGCATTTCCGACACCACGGCCAAATCCGCCCGCCCATCTAGCAACAAATCCAGCGGCTCGGGCAAAAAACCGCTCACCAAATCCAGCTCGGCCTCCGGGTGTTCGGCGCGATAAGCATCCATCGCCGGCATCAGCCAGTCGAAGCACGAATGACACTCCACCGCAATACGCAACTGCTCCGGCGCATGTTGATTCGACAAACGCAACACCTCCGCCCGCGCCGCTTCAACCTCCGGCAACACCCGCCGCGCTGCCGTGAGCAAGCGCTCGCCCGCCGTCGTCAAACGCAAAGGCCGCTTGGAACGATCCAACATCGCCACACCCAAATAGCGTTCCAACGCCCCCAACTGATGCGACAACGCCGACTGCGTAAGATGCACCCGCTCCGCCGCCGCCGACACCGAACCGGTCTCAGCCAAAGCCTGAATCATGCGTAAATGGCGGAGTTCGATCATGATGATGTCTCGGAAAGCTAAGGTTTACCTGTCAACCCTACTTGATTGCAGGCCGAACTTCATCAATCATCCTTTGAAATCTCAATTCATAGTGCCCATCCATGCCAAACACACAGCACGAAAAACCTTGGCTGTCTTTCATTCCCAACAGCACACTGATCGAAGCCGTGCGTGAACTGAAAAATGTCGCCCATGCAGCACGCGTCAAAGCGGAAAAAGATGGTGGACGCAATGTCATCGACCCTTTTACCGCCCTGTTTCAAATGCAGCTATTGCAAATCACGCCCGAAGATTGGCCGCTCATCGAACAAAATCGGCAAATTGAAAAATCCCTGCAAAACGATATTGGGAATTTTCATCAAACCATTTTGGGCAGCATTTCCGGCTGGCAAAACCTGCACACAGGCTCAGTGGTTGACCTTGTGTGTCACGAGCGACGCATCGTGGCCGAGGTAAAAAACAAACACAACACGCTCAAAGCCTCCGATCAGGCCGGTTTGTACAACAAATTGCACGATCTGGTGCGCAAAAAAGGACAGGAACTTGCGGGTTACACCGCGTATTACGTGGAGATCATCCCGAAAAAACCAGAGCGATACGACCTGCCATTCACGCCTTCAGACAACACCACAGGCACGCGCAAACCCGAAGACGCTCTGATTCGACGCATTGATGGCGCAAGTTTTTATGCCCTAGCAACCGGTCACGACGACGCGCTGCGCCAGTTATTTCACGCCCTGCCCCATGCGTTTGCGGCCTTAGGCATTGCCAACTCAAGCACGCTGCCCGCGCTGCTGGTCGATTACTACTCCGCCGCCTTTGGCTCAAGCTGATCGAGCATTTGGCGCAAACACATGCCCAAATGAAAACCTAAATTCACTGGAACCGCATTGCCGATCTGGCGATATTGCGCCGCAACCGATCCGGTGAATTGCCAATCATCCGGAAACGACTGAATACGCGCATATTCGCGCACAGTCAGCGGTCGCGTATCTGAGGGGTGACAGCGCTCAGTCTGTTTTTGCGCAGGGTTGCAGGTCAATGTGAGTGAAGGCTCATCCCACGCTAAACGCCGCGCCATACCAGTTTTACCGCCGCCCATAAAAAAGCTCGCGCCCATGTAATCGCGCTGCACTGCTTCGGGCAAATCGCGCCAATACCCCCCCTCGGGAACCTGCAACATGATGGCGTGCTTGCGCTCGGTGTACGCCTGTCCGCCAGAGTGCGGCACATCCGCCAGCGCATCACGCAGGCACAAGGTATAAGCGCGTTCCTCCGGGAAAACATGCGTGATCGACAAGTCCTTACGCACCCCGATCATCACCCAGCGTTCGCGCTTTTGCGCCACATCCAGATACTGCGCCCGCACCACGCGCCACTGCACCGCATAACCCAGTTCATCCAACACACCCAGCATGGTTTGCAGGGTGCGACCCTGATCATGATTCACCAACCCGCGCACATTTTCCGCCATAATCAGCTTCGGGCGCACCTCATTCACAATGCGGGCATACTCGAAGAACAGCGTGCCGCGTGTGTCTTCAAAGCCCATTTTCTTGCCCGCGTAACTAAACGCTTGGCAGGGAAAACCACCGGTAATGATGTCCGCCGCACCCTCGCCAAAGCTTACTTTAGCGACATCTTCTGCACGCACATCCCAACGCGGTCGATTGAGTTTGAGCGTATCGGCGGCGCGCACATCAATTTCGACCAGCGTTTGCGCATTCAACCCCGCATTCTCAAAGCCCAGCGCCAAACCACCCGCTCCGGCGAACAGCTCAATCACGATGTAGGGGCTTTGGGTTTCTGTTTTGAGCACCGTAAATCCGCGACTGGATTTGTCGGTAAGCTTGGTGTGCAACAGGCGCACTTCATCCAAATCAAAGAGACGCTGCCCGCGCGCGTCACGTCGCCCGCGAATCAGCCCTTTTTTCTCCCAACGTCGAACCGTGTCAACCGATACATCGAGTGTTCGAGCAACATCCCCAACCAGCATGGCCGAAGCGTCGGAAAACAGTGGAAGATTGAACATACAAAACCTTTTAATTTAGGGCTTACTCAAATAGGGCTTACGCAAAAGTGCTCCAGCAAGGCAAAGTGCCAAAGACAATACACCGCGTACGGCGAGGCACTTGAACGCCGCTGGGGCGATTTTTCGCAAGCCCTGTTAGTAACCTTTGCGTAGGTGAAGGTTACTCAATAAATCTCACCCCCGCAACGCCGTAAGCGGTGTCGAGGCCAAAACCCGCCGCCCGAGCAACGGCACCAGCACCACAGTCAAGGCCAAGCCCGCAGCCAGACCATACAACCACAGAGCCAGCTCAAACGGCATAGACAAATTAAACAGCTTCAAGGCCAGCACCTTGCCCAGCGCCCCCGCCGCCAAGGCCGCCAAAAATCCGGTCAACACACCCACCACGCCAAACTCGATCCACAGGCTTTGCCAGATTTGCGCCTGACGCGCGCCCAGCGTGCGCAAGATCGCCGTTTCACGCAGGCGCGCGTCCTCGCTGGCATGAAACGCGGCCAGCAGCACCACCCATCCAGCCAGCAGGGTGAAGATAAACACGTATTGCACCGCTTGGCTGGCGCGTTCGACCAGTTTGCGCACCTCGGCCAGAATCTGGCTCAGATCAAACAGGGTCAGGGTAGGAAATTGCTGCAACAGCGCCTTTTGCTGCGCCACATTAGGTTCTGGCAGGTGAAAACTGGTCACAAACTGTGCCGGACTGTTCGCCAGTAACTTGGGCGCGCCGATGATGAAGAAATTCGGCCGCATCGA
>DYLI01000182.1 GCA_020722165.1 Halothiobacillus neapolitanus
CGGCCCCGCGTCATACAGCATGGCGTGGCTCGCCGTGCGCACTAAAACCGCCTGTCCCTGCCCCACATCCAGCCAATCCAGCCACACTTCACCCGCTGCGGGCGCATCCAGACGCGGAAAAATCAAAGGCAAAAACAACACCATAGACAAAACACGCAACGGCACGCCGCGCGGCGCGAGAAGCCACAGCGTACCCAACAGTGCCAAAGCAAACGCCCACACACTCGGTATCGGCGGAAACCAAACCGCCCACGGCCACGCGGTTAACTGCGTCAACAACCACATCAAAGCATCCAGCGAGCGCAAGGCCAGCCACAATGTCCACTCACCCAAGGGCTCGAAAATAAAACTCAGCACCGTTCCCAGCAAAGCCAAGGGCGTCACCCACAAACTCACCCAGGGAATCGCCAACGCATTCGCCAGCGGACTGACCCACGAACCACGCTGGAACAACCACAAGGTTAGCGGCAGCAAACCGACAAACACCGCCCACTGCGCCGCACCTGCCTCCTGCCACCACACAGGGCGCACCACACGTCCGCTGGCCGCATAAATCAACACCCCCACCGCCGCAAACGACAGCCAAAAACCCACATCCAGAACCGACAACGGATCCCACAGCAGCACCAACAACAGCGCCAGCCCCAACACATCGCGCGCCACCAATTCCCGACGCGACACCACCGCCAAAACCAGAGCCAGCAACATAAACAAAGTACGCTGCGTCGGCACCGAAAACCCCGCCAACAGGCTATACGCCAGTGCCGCCAGCAACCCCGCCACCGCCCCGGCCACTTGCGCAGGAAGCCACAATGCCAAACGAGGCAGCCGTCGCCAGAACCACGCCACCATCCACCACATCATCCCGGCAATCATGGTCACATGCAGCCCGGAAATCGCCAGCAAATGATTCGTGCCACTCGCCAGCAATACGTCCCACTGCGCCTCGGTCATCAAGGAGCGATCACCGAGCACCAAGCCCAACACCAGTCCCGCCGACGGCTCGCCCTCCATCAACCGCATCAAATGCTCACGCACCCGCCATCGCAGCGCATCAACGCTCCACGACGACGGCTCGGTCACGCGCACCCCCGCCGAAACCGATCCCGTGGCCTGCACCCCGTGCCGGAACAACCACGCCTCAAAATCCATGCCCACGCCATTCACCATGCCGTGTGGCCGCTTCAAACGCGCCGCCACCCGCCACACCTCGCCCGGCTTTAACTGTGGCGGGTTGTCATACCAATGCAAACGTACATTTTCAGGGAAAGCATCAACCCCCGGTGGCGCAGCAACCACCTGCGCCACAAACGCCGTACCCCGCGCCCCCGGCTCCGACAAACCCACCACACGAACATCAAAATGCAGCTTTTTCTGCTCCAACTCCACAGACAACCAGCCACTGCGCACCTCATGCACCGCCAGCCCACCCCAAGCCATGCCCAGCACTAACCACATGCCTACAGCCAACAAGGCATGCCCAAGCGATGAAATACCCCAGCGCAATCGAACCAGAACCAAAACCAGCGCAAAAATCCACAGCCAAGCGACAAACTCCGCCACAGCGGGAACAATCAAAGCCGTGGCAATCCCCAACAGCAACACAACGGCGAGCTGCCACAAGGCCAACCCCGGCCAAGAAGCAACCAACTTGGTGTGCCGCGCGGCATCACCTAAACTTTCAGGATGCTTCAGCACCTAAGCCACAACACCACAATAAATACTCATAACCATGCACATCCACCCCATCCCCGCGTTTGAAGACAACTACATCTGGCTAATCACCCACGGCAACAACGCCGCCGTCGTCGACCCCGGCCAAGCTGCACCCGTTATCGAGCAGCTCGAAAAACACCAGCTCAAGCTCAAAGCCATCCTGCTCACCCACCATCACTTTGACCACATCGACGGCGCACTCGAACTGCAAGAACGCTACAACTGCCCCATTTATGGCCCAAAAATGCGCGAGATCGACACCCTTACGCAAAACGAAGGCGACATCATCAACCTTGACGAACACGATTTAGGTCAATGGCGCGTCATGGCCACCCCCGGCCACACACTCGACCACCTCGCCTACTTTAGCTGCTCATCACCGCCCGTGCTGTTCTGCGGCGACACCTTATTCGGTGCAGGCTGCGGCAAACTGTTTGAAGGCACGGCAGC
>DYLI01000032.1:0-8468 GCA_020722165.1 Halothiobacillus neapolitanus
TTCCTCAAAGCCCTCCGTCATTCTCTTGACGGGGGGCTTTGGCTTTGCATGGGTTAAATATCCTGAAAGGGCTATTTAAAGTTAAGTTCTGCTTCTACTGCAGATATTAGGATGGATTTATCTTAGTGCCTTTGGCTAAACGTGTTAAAACGAGCCAAAAAATTGAGGTCAAAGCTGTGAACCGTTTATTCAAGTGGACGTTGGTGATTGGTATTCTGGTGACATCATTTGGTGTCATTGCTGGATTTACGACGATGTTTATGGGGCTGGATAATTTTGCACTCTATTTTATCGGCGTGGTACCAATCGGTTTTTTGTTTGTATTCGCCGCGCTGACGGGGTGGATTATGGCGGGCGGAAAATAATCATGCGCGCCATTTATGACGTTGTTGGTTTGCTTGCATTCACCCCCCGTCTCGCGCGCGGGTGGGCGGCATCGTAGGTCTTCGCTAAATGCTGAAAATCGAGATGAGTGTAAATTTGAGTAGTGCCTAGGTTTTCATGACCAAGCAGTTCTTGTACAGCACGCAGGTCGCTGCTGTTCTGTAAAAAATGGCTGGCACACGCGTGACGTAGCATGTGGGGATGAACTTTTCCAGATAATCCATTGCATCGCGCGAGGCGGTTGAGGCGCTCCTGTACGTTGCGTGGACTTATACGGCTGCGACGCTGGCTGAGGAAGAGTGCGGATTCTGTAGGAGTTGCATACCTATTGCGCAGAGCAAGCCATAGACGTATCGCCTTGATTGAGGCATCACCCAAGGGGTTGATGCGCGTCTTTTGCCCCTTGCCAAGTATGCGGATTTCTCCGGTGCTCAGATCCATGTCCTGGAGATTCAATCCGCACACTTCGGCCAAACGTAAGCCACTACCGTACATGAGTTCGAGCATGGCAAGGTCGCGTATTTCTAGTGGGTTTTCGGTGCTGCGGTCAAGAAGCTGTGGCATGGTGTCTGCATCCAGTGTTGCGGGTAACTGGCGCGTGGCACGCGGCAGGCGCAACCCTTGGCTGGGATCTTTGACAATCAGTTTTTGTTGTCGCAGGTATTTGAACAGGGCACGTACTGCGGCTAGACGTCGGCTTAGAGAGCGGGGGGCAAGTCCTTGTGCGTGACGTTTGGCTAGCCAGAGCTTTAGATCGGTGGCACTTAAGTTTTGCCAGTCCGTAAAATTCGCTGTACCGAAGAAGTTCCACGCATCACAAATGTCGCTGCGATAGGCCGCTTGAGTATGCAACGAGGTGTTGCGCGCACTGAGTTCGTCCAGGAAGGCATTGAGTCGCGGGACGGTTTCCGAATTACGCGGCGGAGTGTGCTCTGAACGTGATCTGCTCTGCTCTTGCATCATGGTGCTTGTTGGCAAGCTGGCTTAAACGCTCGGCATGCCTAGGCGCGCCATGCTTGCACTGAGTAGCTCACTGATTTGCTCCAGAAATAGCTTGCCCATGTCGGGGCTGAAGCCCTGTGGACTGCGTTTAATCAGTAGAAGTGTACCGAGGCGTTCTGTGGGTGGACTGACTTGGCTGATTCTACACATTGCAAAAATAGGAATGACTGCAGTTGATCCCGTTTCAGGAAGGCCGTGTCGACGTAAAATTTGACGCAGATCATTGTTGCTGCGCGGAGTTTGTGGTGTTTTGATTTGATACAGCGACATCCACGCTGTGGTCAGGGCGCTGCCGATGTTGCTTTCAAAATCGAGTTCAGGGCATTGCGCGTATAGCGTTTGCACGTTGGTCGAGCTTCGATCAAGGTGGATTAGCGCTGCGGCAAGATCAAAATTGACACACAAGTGCTCTTGAAGCGTTTGCAGTATCGCGCATGGTGTTTGCGCGCTTATTAAGTGCACGGCCAAATGGTGCATGTGCAGGGAACGGTATTCATTGGCTTGAGCTTCACCATGCAAGTCGTGGAGCGACTGCTCCAGAGTGATTTGCTTTTCACGCAGTAATTCGCTTTGTCGGCTAACAAGTGACAACGTGCCGTTGTGGTCTTCGGGCAGACGTAATCGGGTGAGTACGTGCTCGTGCGTAATGAAAAAATCAGGATGGTCTTGCAAGAATTGTTGCACTTCTTCGGCGTTCACCCCATGCTTTGATTCCATATCCTGCAAGGAATTTTCAGTATGTAGGTGGATATTCACTAAAGATGCGCTCATAAGTCGATATGCCCTGTAAAAACTCGACTGGCCGGCCCGGTCATCATGACAGGATGGCCTTCACCCGCCCAATGGATGGTTAGTTGCCCACCGGGCAAGTCAACGCGCACCTCTTCAGACAACCAACCGTGCACGCGCCCAGCAACCACAGCTGCACAGGCACCTGTCCCGCAGGCGAGTGTTTCTCCCGCGCCGCGTTCATATACGCGCAGGCGAATATGATTGGGCGTGAGAACCTGCATAAATCCAACATTGGTATGCTTTGGAAAGCGAGGATGAGTTTCGATGAGTGATCCAAGCTCCTTTACAGGGGCATGGTCGAGATTATCGACACGCAGTACCGCGTGGGGGTTACCCATAGAAACAACGCTTATGTTATGGATTTCATGTTGCACGCTAAGCGGGTAACTCAGGCTGCGTTCGGGTGCGATAAATGGAATATCGGCGGGCTCAAAACGCGGCTCGCCCATGTTCACCCGTACCTGTCCGTTGGCTTCGATGTGTAGAACAATGATTCCTGATGCTGTTTCCACCGGGATGGTGTCAGCAATGGTTAAGCCTTCATCACGCACGAAGCGAGCAAAACAACGCGCGCCATTGCCACATTGTTCAACCTCGCTGCCATCCGCGTTGAAAATGCGGTAACGGAACAGCGCGTTTGGGTTTGGAGTCGGCTCAACCAGCAGTAGTTGATCGCAGCCGATACCGAAGTGACGGTCGGCTAAAAACCGTACTTGTTCGCTACTTGGGGCGATGTTTTGACGCACGCCATCCAAAACAACAAAATCATTGCCGAGTCCGTGCATTTTTACGAAGCGTAACGACATATTTTTGGGCGCTTAGAGTGCAAGATGTCTAGGATTATAGCCTTAATTTTGGCCTTAATCTTGCCGAGCATTTGAGGTGTCGTTAGCCGCCGGTCATCGACATGAATCGCACGATTTGTCCCGGTTTTTCAGTGAATTCATGGCGCTCCGGCTTGAGGCCGATTGCGGCGACAAGAGCTTCCTTGAGTTCGTCGTCGGGAATACCACGGCGCAACAGGTCGCGTAGCGGGTAGTTGTGCTCTTGGCCGAGGCACATGTAGAGCGTGCCATCCACGGAGAGGCGCACGCGGTTGCAGGTTTCACAAAAGTGCTGTGATATCGGTGTGATAAAGCCGATATGGGTATCTGTGCCCGCCACGCGCAAATAACGTGCCGGACCACCACCATAAATCAGGCTGCTATCTACGGAGCCGTCGATGGTGGGAATTAAATCAAAGCGTTGACTGAGCTGCTTTTTGACGGTTTGCAGGTCGAGATAGTGGTCACTTGCATTGCGTCCGGTGTCGCCCATGGGCATGGTTTCGATCATGCGCAAGGTGAAGCCGTGTTTGACACAGAACTCAAGCATGTCACCGATTTCATCATCGTTGACACCTTTCATCGCCACCATATTGATTTTGATCGGTGCAAATCCTTCGGCCTTGGCCGTAAGGATGCCATCAAGCACCTTGTCCAGACGACCTTGGGTGATGTCCTTAAAGCGTTCGGGGCGTAGCGTGTCAAGGCTGATATTGAGGCGATCAACACCTGCCTGGCGCAGGGCATGTGCCTGTTTGCCAAGGCGGGTGGCATTCGTCGAAAGGGAAATATCCGGGATACCAACATCGTGCTTGAGGCGACGGGCAAGGATATCCACGTCTTTGCGTACCAAGGGCTCGCCGCCCGTAATGCGCAAACGTTTCAAACCCATGTCGTACATGATAGCGACGACGCGCTCGATTTCATCAAAGGTCAGCCAGTGAGCAGGCTCTTCAAAATCCTTGAAACCTTCGGGCATGCAATAAAAGCAACGCAGGTCGCAACGATCCGTCACTGACAGACGCAGGTATTCGATTTTGCGTCCAAAAGGGTCGATCAGAGAGTGCGACATGCGATGCCTCGTATTGTTTGCGTCGCTGTGACGATAGGCATTTGTAACTATATTGTAAAACGCTAATTTACGATGGTGAATCAATCCTTTTTATGGGTGCATGGTTGGCGCGGCATAAAGTCAGTTTCAAGCTCGAACCATCGGCAGGATGGGTGTGCATATCGAGTTTTGTTGCAGGAGTCGTTATGTCTCATTGGATACAACGTTAGCTGAGGAAAAAGTGCATGGCAAGTTTTTATTTGTAAACGTTGAGTCGTGGAGGATAGGGCGCTTTGATAAACGCTCTTTCAACGCATCGGGCTTGCAGGCGATGGGTTTCGTTCCGGCAACATCTGCCAATGCCCGCTTTTGCCGCCTTTCTTTTCCACAACACCAATACGGTCAATGACCATGCCACGATCGACCGCTTTGCACATATCGTAAATTGTTAGCGCGGCAGTGCTGGCGGCCATGAGGGCTTCCATTTCGACGCCGGTTTGCCCCTTGAGGGCGCAGGTGGCGGTGATGTGAATGCAGTTATCGTGAGGTATAGGCTGCAAAACCACCTCCACCTTGGTGAGTAGCAGCGGGTGACACAGTGGAATTAAATCCGCCGTGCGCTTGGCCGCCATAATGCCGGCCACGCGCGCCACGGCGAGCACGTCGCCTTTTTTGTGTTTGCCTTCGGTAATCAATGCCAGCGTTTCGGGCTGCATACGCACAATGGCCTGCGCGGTGGCTTCGCGGTGAGTTTCGGCTTTGTCACCGACATCGACCATGCGCGCAGCGCCGCTTGCATCAATGTGGGTCAGTTCAGTGGAGATCGTTTCGTTCATGCCAAAAGTTCGCTGAATAGATGGACGTTCACAAGGTCACCCGGGTGGATAAGAGTGTTTTCTGGCAGTTCAACCAAGGCTTCCGCCCAACTTAGCGAGCTAAGTACACCTGAGCCCTGGTTGGCATAGAGTTCAATGTGCTGCTCGGCAGTGATGCGCCCGCGTGCAAATTCACGGCGGTCACTCATTCGTGTGGTGTTGAATGCGGCGGGCAAGCGCAATGGGCGTAAATCAGTCACTGTGGCACCCATGCGCTTGAGCAGAAAAGGGCGGGCGAACAAGGCGAAAGTGGCAAAGCTTGACACAGGATTACCCGGCAGGCCGATAAATGGCGTGCCTGCCACATCACCAAAAGCCAGCGGCTTGCCCGGCTTCATGCGCACCTTCCATAAGTCGATTCGTCCAAGCGACTCGACGGCGGCTTTGATATGGTCTTCCTCGCCGACCGACACGCCGCCCGAGGTGAGAATGACATCACATTCGCCCGCGATTTTGGCAAGGGCGTCGCGCGTGGCGGCAAAATCATCGGGCAAATGAATTTGATGACTGATTTGGCAGCCCAGTTGACGCAGTAATCCAAGCAATAACGTGGCGTTGGCGTTGTAAATGCAGCCGGGGCGCAACGCCAGGCCCGGTGCGGTGACCTCATCTCCGGAGGTCAACAAGGCAACGCGCAGCGGTGCGTAAACGCCTAACCGGCTGACCCCTGATGAAGCGATCAACCCAAGATGCACGGGGTTTAGGCGTATGCCGCATTTAAGCAAAATCTGACTGGCATGGAAATCAGCCCCTTGGCGACGCACATCATCAAACGGGGCGGGGCGCACGCTGAATACAAGGTTTTCGCCGGTCTGAGTGGCGGCCTCTTGCGCCACGATGGCATTGGCCCCGCTGGGCAAGGCGGCTCCGGTGAAAATGCGTGCGCTCTCGCCTTGGCCGAGCGGCTGCCCGACCGAGCCAGCGGCAATGCGCTGAGTGATGCGCAATTGGGTTTCGCCGCTCGGCGCAAGGTCAGCCGTGGCAATGGCATAGCCATCGAGCGTACTCACATCGCTAGGCGGGGAGTCGGCCAAAGCACAAACATCTTCAGCTAAAACACGGTTCAAACCCTCATCCAAGCCGCAATGAGTGACGCGAGAAATCGGTTGTGCCGCATCAATCAGTACGCGGCGGGCAGTCTCAAAGTCCAGCATACTCAATCCTTGTCCCAGCGGGCAGCCGCATCAAAATCACTTTCACGCGCATCCACCCAGTGCGCGCCTGCGGGCGTGGTTTCCTTTTTCCAAAATGGCGCACAAGTTTTAAGGTAATCCATGATGTACTCACAGGCCTCAAACGCGGCATGGCGATGGCGGCTTGCGACCGCAACCATGACGATTTGATCGCAAGGCTGCAACACGCCGACGCGGTGAATGATGCTCACGCCGTCAAGCGGCCAACGCGCGCGCGCCTTGGCTTCGATGGCTTCCAGCGCGCGCTCGGTCATGCCCGGATAGTGTTCAAGTTCCATGGCGCTAATCTGGCTGTCGTGATGAATATCGCGCACCGTGCCCAAAAAGGCCGCAACCGCGCCAATATCGCTTTTCCCTGCACGCAGTTGCTGGATTTCCAGCCCAAGCTCGAAGTCTTCTGTTTGCACCCGCACCATAGTCATGCACCGCATTCGTCAATATAAGGTGTGCATCATGCCGCATGGGGAGAGCCAAAGAAATATCTAGCAGCCTGTCGGACTTGCGCGGCTAGTGCTCAGACCCGATAAGAACAGGCTTAGGTCTATTAAAAGATTAGTAATTGCTGATATTCAAAAGTAGCGGTATTCTGCGCGCCCATTGAACGCGGATTTGTGTGGCATTTTTTATGCTTAATAAACCGAGTCAATTTGCTCGCGCCCTAAGCGCGGGTACAGACTTGCATTTCAAGGCACTATTGTTGATGCCTTAAGTCAAGCCTGTTGTCCTGTGAGTGTGCAAACTTAAGGACACAGGTCGGCGCGGGATTTTCCCGCAATTCATAGAATTGCTAACGTGCAGGAGTGAGCAATGTCCGATAAAAATATCACCGTGCCGGTGAACATCGACGAGCAGGCTGAGGCCAATCAAACTCGCCGTGCGTTTCTCCGCAAGAGCGTGGCTGTTGCAAGTGGTGCCGTGGTTGCAGCCAGCGCAGCAGCCCAAGCCGTAGCGGCGGGCGGTCAAGCCAATGCCGATACGTTCCTAACAGCTTCTGGCGATTTGCCTATTGTGGCGACGAGCAAGATTTTGGGTCGTGGCGTTGTCAGCGTGCCCTACGGCCTTCCGTCCAAGTACGAAGCCAGCGTGGTACGTCGCAATGTTGAATGGTTGACCCCCGATACCATCGCTTCCATCAGTTTTACACCGTGGCAGGATGTCGAAGGCATTATCACGCCGAGCGGTCTGCACTTTGAACGTACCCACGCCGGTACGGTTGATGTTGATCCCAAGACCCACCGCTTGGTTGTACACGGCTTGGTTGAGCGCCCAATGATCTTCACCATCGAAGACTTGAAGCGTTTCCCGCAAAAAGTAGGTACATGGTTCCTCGAATGCCCGGCCAATGGCGCGATGGAGTGGAACGGTGTACAGATGGACTCCGTGCAATTCACCCACGGCATGATGTCATGCTCTGAGTGGGTAGGCGTTAGCTTGCTCGACATCATGAAAGCCGTTGGCGTCAAGAAAGAAGCCACCTGGTTCTATGGCGAAGGTGGCGATGGTTCAGGTTTGCAGCGTTCAGTTCCGCTGCCCGGTGCAAAAGACCAGTTCGGCAAGCCGCTTCCCGAGTTCGACACCACCACCATCTACAAAGACATCATCGTGGCCTATGCGCAAAACGGTGAAGCTTTGCGTCCAGAAAACGGCTATCCAATTCGTTTGCTGGTGCCGGGTTGTGAAGCCAACATGTCGGTCAAGTACCTGCGCCGCATCAAGTTTGTTGATAAGCCCCTTGTGACTTATCAGGAAACCCGTCACTACACCGACGGCATGAAAGACGGTCGTTTCCGCCAGTACACCTTAGTCAACGAAGCCAACTCTGTGGTCACCTTCCCTGTGCCTGACAAAAAGATGGCCGGCAAGGGTAGCTACGAGATTCGTGGCTTGGCATGGTCTGGTCGCGGCAAGATCAAAGCCGTTGACGTTTCTGTCGATGGCGGCAAAACCTGGACAGAAGCCAAGTTGGTTGAGCCCGTCATGAGCAAATGCTTTACGCGCTTCACCCTGCCTTGGGAATGGGATGGCAAAGACGCTCTGGTGATGAGTCGCGCTATGGACGAAACCGGTTACGTTCAGCCCACCTTGAAGCAACTTATTGATGAACGCGGCACCAGCGGCATCTATCACAAGAACTCAATCCAGACCTGGAAGGTTAACGCGAACGGGGAGGTACATAATGTTCAACTCAGAAGTCTCTAAGTCCAGCTTGGGCAAATCTGTCCTTGCGGCAGCTTTGTTCGCAGTATCGTCGTTTGCATTTGCTGCGGATTATGCCGGCATTGGTAAGCCTGTCAGCGACAAGGCGATTGCCCCGTGGGATATCAGCGTCCATTTCGATGGTGACGGC
>DYLI01000032.1:8568-14687 GCA_020722165.1 Halothiobacillus neapolitanus
CAGCGACAAGGCGATTGCCCCGTGGGATATCAGCGTCCATTTCGATGGTGACGGCTTGCCCGCAGGTAAAGGCAGCGTTGGTGATGGCGAAAAAATCTACCAAGCCAAGTGCGCCATGTGCCACGGCGAGTTTGGTGAAGGTGCCAAGGGCTATCCCAAAATGTTAGGTGAAACCGTTGATCAAATTCGTGCGCTGGCTCAGAAGGGTGAAGACACGGTTGGCGCGCGCGGTATCAACAGCCTGTGGGGTCATGCTCCGACACTGTACGATTACATTCGTCGTGCCATGCCGTTCTTTGCGCCGCAGTCCTTGAGCAACGATGAAGCCTATGCGACCACATGCTATGTGTTGTATCTGGCCGAAATCGTCAAGGATGACAAGTTAGTGTGTGATGCGTCTGTATTGAAGGCCACCAAAATGCCGTCACAAGACAATTACTACACTGACCCGCGTCCCGACGTTAAGAATGTCCGCTGCATGAAGGATTGCGCCAAGGGTGATCCTGTCATCACACAAATGGCGGTGCAGGGTGTTTCTGGTGATACCTCCAGGAACGTTGCCAAGCCTGCTAATCACTAATCGTTGCTAGCTGTAGCGCGTAGCTCTTGAACTACGCACTACATTAGTTTTCGATTTTTGTGTTGAGCAAACATAAAACCCGTCACTTTGGTGGCGGGTTTTTTATTGGGTGGAGAAAAGGAAAGCCTCTTTAACTACTTTGTAGGACTTACGCAAAAGTGTTCCAGTAAGGAAAACTCCTCGCCCGGATGTTAATCCGGGGAAGGCTGCGATAGGGCGCAATCATCCCCGGATGACGCATCGCCTCTTCCGAGCCACCTGCCAGGGTAATTTTGCGTAAGTCATATCTGATTTTCCTGTGCTCCAGCATGGAACGTGGTTGCTTAGCGCTCCAGCGGCACGACGCTGGAGCGACTGGGGCGGGGTTCGCACGCTGGAGCGTGGGAACGATCAATCCGGCGAGCTTTATACATGAGTCCGTTTGCGCCGCGCTTGTCGAAGCGTAGGATTTTGATCGTTACCACGCTCCAGCGTGGAACGTGGTTGCTTAGCGCTCCGGCGGCACGACGCTGGAGCGTCTGGGGCGGCATTCCCACGCCGGAGCGTGGGAACGATCAATCAACAATCGAATTCGACAAGCTCAATACTAACGGTATTTATTGCGTGGCGGATTCGTTGTCGCCGGGCGGCTTCGGGCGTTTTTTGGCGGGCTTTTGTGTGCTGGCGACCAAGGGCGCGGCGAGTTGTTGGTAACGCTCGAACAGGAAGGCCACGCGCTTGGCTTCGCTCTCGAAGCCGCGCACGCCATAGGCGGCATCCACGGCTTTATCGAGGGATTGGTGCGCTTTGACCAGTTCGGCGGGCATGGTGAGCGGGTCGTATAGGTCGGCCAGCGTGGCTTGCGGGAAGTGCGTGCGTGCATCCAGCACGGCTTGCGCGGCGGTTTCGATGGCGGTGCGCTGTTTGTCCGAGGGTTCCGGCCAAGGGAAGTTGTTGTAGACGATGCCAGCGGAATAGCGATAGCGGCTCTCTAATCGCCCAGCCACGGCGCGCATCCAGGCGTTGTGCATGGTTGAGGTGAGGATACCGAAGTGGAGAGGGCTTGCGTTGGGGACAAGCATGTTGGCATCACCGCAGATTACCTCAGATGGCACATAGCCGATTGGAATGTAAGCTCTATGTTCCGAAGAATGTCTCGGCACCAGTAAATACGAGCCTTCGCTTGGCTGCCGAATTTCTCCAAACAGTGCGGGAGTGGATGCTAGTTTCTGGGTGGCAGGTCGCGTGCTCTCTAGGCGGTAATCCCGCACGGCCTCCACTCGTTCCATCACATTAGGCATGGCGCGAAGTGCATGGGGCGGGCATTCAATCAACCAAAGACACCAGCGCTCCCTGTTGTTAATGAACTCGTCGCTTCCATAAATTTGGCGTAGCCATTTTTCCGCCAAAGGCTCTCTTGCCAGTAAGTCTGTACGATCATGTGAGCTAAGAAGAAGATGTCCCCCGTCATTGGGCATGCTGCCAAATACGATAGCGGGTGCAGGGCTAATAGGTGTGCGACGAGATGAAATTACCATGTCTGGCGCATCCACCAAATATGGATTGATATTGCCCGCCCGCATGGCATGCGGTTCCGCCTTGGGCGTGTCGTATTCAAAAATCCATTTTTCGCTCACACCCTGCAAGCCAAAACCGATAATTACGCAATGCACGGCGGCTTTGCCGCGTGCTTCGCTCGTCCATTGAAAGGTGCGGTGGGCAAAGTGGAGTTTGATACCGCGCGCCAATAAATCCGGCCAGAGTGCGCCGACCTGTTCGCCCTGAGTAATGGAGTTAGTGGAGACGAAGGCGGCACGGATGGATGGTTTGTGCGTCATGTAGTCCGCCGCCTTGCGATACCACGAGCTGACATAATCCAGCAGGCCAGCGTTTTTTACTCCGACGAAGATTGCAGCCATTTCGGCACGTTGTTCATCATTGAGAAACTTTGCGCCGATAAACGGCGGATTGCCCACGATGTAACTCAGGCTTTCAGGCGGGGCGATGCCTGCCCAATCCAGACGCAGAGCGTTGCCATGCACGATATTGGGCGCTTTTTTCAGCGGCAGGCGCACGAAGTATTGGCCGAAGGCTTCAGAGACGCGCATGTTCATTTGGTGGTCGGTCAGCCAGAGGGCGACTTGGGCGATTTGCGCGGGAAATTCTTCGATTTCGATGCCGTAAAACTGATCGACATCCACGCGGATCAAGGTGGCGGTGTCGAGAGCGAGTTGGCCGTGGGTGCGTAGGCGTTGCAGGGTTTCGAGTTCCAGCCTGCGCAGTTCGCGGTAAGCAATGACCAAAAAATTGCCGCAGCCGCAGGCAGGGTCGAACACGCAAGTTTCGGTCAACTTGCTGTGAAAGGCTTCAAACTGGCGGGTGGTTTTGCAGGTGGCAAGTTCGGCTTCAAACGCATCCAGAAACAGCGGGCGGATGGCTTTGAGGATGTTGCTTTCGGTGGTGTAGTGCGCGCCGAGGTTGCGGCGCTCGGTGCTGTCCATAACGGACTGGAACAGGCTACCGAAGATGGCGGGGCTGATGCGGCTCCAATCGAGTGCGCAGCAATCGAGCAGAGCTTCGCGCATGGCGCTGTTGCAATCGGGGATGAGCAGGGTTTCGCCAAATAGTTTGCCGTTGACGTAGGGAAAGACAGCGAGTTGTTCGTCGAGCGATTTGCCGCGTTTGTCGTCGGGAGTGTTGAGAATCTGGAAGAGGTGGGCGAGGCGGGAGCCAAGGTCGGAGCCGTCTTCGGCGGTGCGTTGTTCGATAAAGTCCTGAAAAATTTGCCGCTCAAAAATCGAGGTGTCTTCGGCAAACAGGCAAAACAGGATGCGCACCAGTAGCACTTCGAGGGCGTGGCCGCTGTAGTCGCTGGCTTCAAAGGTGTCGTGCAGGCGGCCCAGAAGTTCGGCGGCTTTGATGTTGACCGGGTCTTGGGTGCCAAAACTGCGGGTTTGGTAGCCGGCAATAAAGCCAAAGAGTTTGATGTTTTGGTGCAGGGCTTCGAGCGGGAATTCGTGTTCTTCGCCGTTTTCCAGGTCGTGCAGGCGGATGCGCGCAAAGTCGGAGACGATGATGTAACGCGGTAAGTCGCGTTCGTTAATGCCTGGGAAGTAGTCGAGGGCTTGGGTGTAGGCGCGGTCGAGGTCTTTGCCGCGTGATTTGTGCTCAACCAGGAGCATGCCTTTCCAAAACAAGTCGATGAAGCCTTGTTTGGCACCGAGTTTTTTCACGGGTTCTTCAAAGCTCGCCACGCGCTTGGAGCTTAGGCCGAAGATGTTGAAAAAGCTGACCCAAAACGGCTTGGCATCCGCGTTTTCACGCGAGGCATCCGCCCATTCGTTGGAGAAGGCGAGCGCACGGGCGCGGATGTCATTCCAGGAGAGATTGCTCATGCTTCAAAACGCTCGGGTGATTTTTGGGGGTGTTTGCGGCGGGCATAAAAAACCCGCAAACCTTGAAGGTGTGCGGGTTTAGTGTGTTTCTTGCTGCGCCGAATGTCATATAGAAACTGAGTGTGGTGCCTAGGAGAGGACTCGAACCTCCACGATGTTACTCGCTAATACCTGAAACTAGTGCGTCTACCAATTCCGCCACCTAGGCTTTAAGTGCGCGTATCTTAAGGATTTGGCTTGGTCTGTCAAGGGGATTTTTCGGGTTGTTTTGCGGTTTTGGGGGGCAGTGTGATTGAATCGCAGCCTGATTGCTGCGTCGGGTCGAAAAAACGGGAGATTGTTTGCATGGATCGGGTCTTTATTAGTGATTTTCGGGTTGAGGCTATTGTCGGCATTTTGGATTTTGAGCGGGTGACGCCGCAAACGGTGCGGCTGGATTTGGAGATGGCTTGGGATCATCGTCCGGCGGCGGCGAGTGAGAATATTGCGTTGGCTTTGGATTATGCGGCTGTGGCGCAGCGGGTGAAACTGTGTGTGGTCGAGGGGCAGTTTTTGTTGGTGGAGACGATGGCTGAGGCGATTGCAGGGATTTTGATGCAGGAGTTTGCCAGTCCGTGGGTGCGCGTGCGTGTGGCGAAACCGCAGGCGGTGGAGGGCGCGGCTGAGGTGGGTGTGCAAATCGAGCGGGGGGTGCTTTGATGTCGTCGTGTGTTGCGCCCAAAAAATATCGGGGAAGCTCATCGCCCAAGGATGCGTTGCCTGTGCTTGAGCCGGAGGTTTTGCTTCATGGTGAGCGTGTGCTGGCTTTTTTGCGTGAAGAGATTGCGCGTGTGGGCGGGGCGTTAAATTTTGCCGAGTTTATGCGTTTGGCCTTGTATGCGCCGGAGGTGGGTTATTACGCGGCGGGGATGACGAAGTTTGGCGCAGCGGGGGATTTTGTGACTGCGCCGGAGGTTTCGCCGTTGTTTGCGCGCACGCTGGCGCGGCAGGTGGCCGATGTTTTAGCTGGCTTGGAGTCGGGCGAGGTCTTGGAGTTTGGCGCGGGTTCGGGGGCGATAGCGCTGGAGTTGTTACTGGCGTTGGAGCGTTTGCAGTGTTTGCCGAGGCGTTATTTGATTCTTGAGGTGTCGGCAAGTTTGCGCACGGTGCAGCGTGAGCGATTGTTGCAAAGCGCACCGCATTTGCTGGAGCGGGTGGTGTGGTTGGAGGCTTGGCCGCAGAATTTTATTGGTGTGATGCTGGGCAATGAGGTGCTGGATGCCATGCCGGTGCGTCTTTTGGAGGTGACGGCAGGCGAGCCGCTGCGTTTGGCGGTGAGCGATTCTGCGCAGGGGCTTGGGTGGGCGAAGCTACCCGCATCTGAGGATGATGTGCGCGTGCTGGCGGAGCTTGCGACGGCGCGGGGTGAGGCTTTTGCCGAGGGCTACCGTGTGGAGTTTCATCCCGATTTGCCGGGGTGGATGCGCGGTGTGGCCCAGTCGCTTAAGCAAGGTGTGGTTTTGTTGTTTGACTATGGGGCGGCGGCGCGTGAGTTGTATGCGCCGGAGCGCTGGATGGGGACGCTGCGTTGTCATGTACGTCATCACGCGCACAATGATCCGCTGGTGTATCCGGGGTTGCAGGATATTACGGCTTGGGTGGATTTTAGTCGGGTGGCGCGCTGTGCCAAGGATAGCGGTCTGGATGTTTTGGGTTACACCATGCAGGCGCATTTTTTGCTCGGTTGCGGTTTGTCTGCGGTTTATGAAGATGCCTTTGCGGCGGCGGAGCGTGAGGTGGAGCGCTTGCAGTTGGCGCAGGGGTTTAAGACTTTGATGATGCCCGGTGAAATGGGCGAGCGTTTTAAGGTTCTGGCGCTGGGGCGTGGTGTGGGAAGCGATTTGGCAGGATTTAGTGTGCGTGATTTTCAACGGGGGTTGTGAAAACCAATATTAGCCACAGAGCGCACAGAGGATTTATTTGCCCAACCTACTCTCCTGCAAGGGACGGGGAGATCAAATCTACACAAAAAAGCCCCGCACATTGGCGGGGCTGTTTATTTTGGCCTGCATTAGCAGGTCAGTGGTGAGTTACCACTTGGGATACGCAGCAGTAATACCTGGGTTGCCTTCCATGCCGATCAGCTTCGGTGTGTTCAGTTCCACCTTGGTGATGTGCTTCTTGGA
>DYLI01000183.1 GCA_020722165.1 Halothiobacillus neapolitanus
ATTGGTGTGCGTTTTATGGGCGAGACGGCGAAGATTCTCAGCCCGGAAAAAACCGTGCTCATGCCGACCTTGCAGGCTGAATGCTCGCTGGATTTGGGCTGCCCGGCGGACGAATTTGCCGCGTTTTGCGATCAGCATCCCGATCGGACTGTCGTGGTCTATGCCAATACCTCGGCGGCGGTGAAGGCGCGTGCGGATTGGGTGGTGACCTCGTCGAATGCGCAAGCCATAGTCAATCATCTCAAGGCGCGTGGCGAAAAAATCCTCTGGGCACCGGATCGGCATCTGGGGCGTTATATTCAGGAAAAAACCGGCGCGGACATGCTGCTGTGGCAGGGCGAATGCGTGGTGCATGACGAGTTTTCCGCCGAAGGACTGCGCGAGCTGATGCGCGAGCACCCGGATGCCGACGTGCTGGTGCATCCTGAATCGCCCAAGGGCGTGGTCGAGCTGGCGCAACATGTGGGCTCGACTTCGCAGCTCATCAAGGCGGCGAGCCAATCGACGGCGCCGACCCTGATTGTGGCCACCGATCGCGGTATTTTTTACAAAATGCAGCAGGCTGCGCCGGGTAAAAAGCTGATTGCCGCGCCCACGCTCAATCGCGGCACATGCAGTGTTTGCGCACATTGCCCGTGGATGGCAATGAACGGGCTGCAAAACCTGCTTGAGGCACTGCAACATCCTGCCGGGCATGAGGTTGAGGTGGATGCAGCTATTATTGAACGTGCGCGTCTGCCGATTGATCGTATGCTGGCGCTGTCGCGTGAACTGGGCATTGTGGCGAGCAAGCCCAAAGATTGAATGATTGACAGGACACTTACGCAAAAGCTCTCCTGCAAGGAGTTGTTTTGGGGAGCTTGCCCTTTGAAAAAGGGTAAGGATTTGATTGATCCTCCCCCTTTGGAAAAGGGGGACTGAGGGGGATTTAAAAGGGGTTGGTTTTGGCTGAGCCCTGCAAATCCCCCCTAACCCCCCTTTTGCAAAGGGGGGAATTTAGAACTTGGCGGACTTTTGCGCAGAGGCGAGTTCATCAAGGCGACGCGTTCGAACGCCGCTGACGCGGTTTTGCGTAAGTCCTAAAACTAATTAATTGATTGGATTGACTGAGGTTTATCATGGCTGGACACAGCAAATGGGCGAATATCAAGCACCGCAAGGATCGCCAGGATAAAAAACGTTCCAAAATCTGGACGAAAATCATCCGCGAAATCACCGTCGCCGCGCGTGCCGGGCAGAGCGCCAATCCGGCGGAAAACCCGCGTCTGCGTCTGGCTTGGGACAAGGCGCTGGGCGCGAACATGACCAAGGACACTATGGAACGCGCCGCCAAGCGTGGTGTGGGCGCGGGTGAGGGCGAAAACTACGAGGAGCTGAGCTACGAAGGTTACGGCCCCGGCGGTGTGGCGGTGTTTGTCGAATGCGTGACTGATAACAAGGTGCGTACCGTGGCGGATGTGCGCCATGCGTTTAGCAAAAACGGCGGCAATATGGGTACCGATGGCTCGGTGGCCTACTTGTTCAGCAAGCTTGGTGTATTGTTGTACGCGCCGGGTTGCGACGAGGATGCGCTGATGGAAGCGGCGCTGGAGCTGGGTGCGGACGATGTGGTGGTGGATGAGGATGGCTCGATCGAAGTCTTGACTGCGCCGGAAGTTTTCCAGTCGGTACTTGATGGCATGAAAGCGAAAAAATTTGTGCCGGAAGAAGCCGAAATCACCATGCGCGCCAGTGTTTCCGCGCCTGTGGAGGGCGAAGTGGCCGAAAAGCTGCTGAAAATGATCGACATGCTGGAAGACCTGGACGACGTGCAAGCGGTGTATCACAACGCCGAATTGCCGGACGAGGCGCTGGACAGCGAGTGAATGTGAAGCCGGGCTTGCGCATTCTCGGCATTGACCCCGGCTCGGTCACGGCGGGGGCGGCGGTAATTGAAAAACAAGGCCGTGACTATGTTTGCCTGCACCTTGAAAGCCTCAAACTGGCCAAGCAAGGTAGTTTTCACCAACGATTAGGCGAGGTTTTCAGCCGCATTGCGGGCTTGATTGAAACCTACCAGCCCAATGAATTCGCCATCGAACAGATTTTCATGTTTCGTAGTGAAGATTCCTCGCTCAAACTGGCGCAGGCACGCGGCGCAGCGATTGC
>DYLI01000184.1 GCA_020722165.1 Halothiobacillus neapolitanus
AGTCATGCCTGTGAGCTTGCCACTGGCGTTGTAGGTGTAGGTTTCGGTGCGCGTTTTGCCGTCGAACACAATCACCAGCGTCGCCACGCGACCGCTTGCGTCATAACTTGCCGTGGTGACGCGGTTGCCCGTGGGCAGAGTTTCGGTCACGGTGTCCACACGGCCTTGGCTGTCGTAGGTAGTGGCGACGGCTACGGCGGGTTTAAGCGGGTTAATCAGCGGAATGACGGCGGAATTAACCTCGGTCATCACGCTGTCGCGGAAGCCTTGCGCATCGTTCAACAGCTGGTCAAGCAGCGCGCTGGCTTGTTCCAGTGTTGGCGCAAGCACGACATTAATACGCTCAAGTCCAAAGCGCGTGACTTCGCTTACGGCGGTCTCCCAGCTGATTTTGAGTGCTTCAATCTCCGCAATGCGCAGATCAATATCGCTCAAAACCGGGTTGAAGTATTCCGCTGCGAGCGGGGTTTGCCCGTCGCGCATCCGGTAGCGTTCAAAGCGCGTTGCCATATCAGTAGGCCACGTCGGTGCGTTCAAGCACAGTAAACGGTGCGCTGGCAGCCAATCGCGACCCCGTGAGCTTGATGCGGTAGCTGGTAGTGCTGGTCAGTGCGGCGAATTTGAATGTGCGCTTGAGTACGCCGTCTTCCATTCGGTCAACCGTGCTGGTTGGGTTAACGGTTGTCGCGCCGTTGATGATGGCGCAGATTAGGTCGTGATTAACCTCATCAAAGCCGTCCACCCACACGCTCACATCAACCGCCGTGGTGGCTGCGCCAAGCGTGCGCAGGGCGCTAAAGTGGGTGAAGGCGGTATTGGGTCGGCTTGCGGTCAGGCCATCCGGCGCAAGCTGCATCGCGGGCATGACATCGCTCGTCCCCAGGAACACGGCGCGAAGCGGCACGATGTCGGGCTTGACGCTCAGGTGGTTGAGGTCGTCGCCTAGTCGCTTCCATACGCCTGCAATCTGAATTTCATAGGTCAGCTCGGTGCCATCCGGCACGGTGGCGCGTGCCTTGAGCTCAATATCGGAAATGCCGCCAGCCAAGCTCACGTTCTGCATCGGAACCTCAACACGGGTGCGCTCGAAGCTCGCGGCGTAAGCTCTAAACATCAGGTCTTTATTCAGCACGCCGCTTAGATATTCGCCATCAGTGCCAAAAAATAGAGTGCCCTGGGTGTTGCGCGCGCCATCCACCAACGCCACGCGGTGCGCACCGCTACTCATAATGATGAGTGCGTAGCGCTTGCCGCCTTCGAGGTAGCTCGGCGGCAACGCCACCTTGGTTTCTTGCGGGTACATTTTAATGTCCTCCGCGCTCAGGGTGACACGTGCCACAGTCTTGCTCGGGTCGGGCTTGCCTTGCGTTGTTTCAACGACCGCAATTTCACAGTTTGCACCGGGGCTGATCGCGGTAAAAAAGAATCCAAGACTTGTCAGCCACATCGAGGTATTCACTAGCTGCGTTTGTGCGACCATCGACCCATTCACGGCGGCGCTCACGCCCGTCTGGTTGGCCTGAAATGCCTGCCAGTAATACGGGCTGGAATTAAACCACCAGTCGTAGCCGTAGTAGTTCCACCAATAGCGATTGTACCAAGAGGCGCATTGATTCCAGTGGTAGCCATAGTGGTACCAGTAGTTACCCCAAAGCATGGAACTAAACGCCTGCGAATACGATGGGTACTGATTAAGCGCTGTGTCTCCAGCGTACCCACCCGCCAGATCGTGGCGCATGATTTCGCTGTACGCCGGCAGGATGGTATTGCCATCGCTAGCACGCTTGACCAGCGGCTCAATCGGGTTAAAAAGCTGTACAGGCGCATAGGCCACGGCCTCGACGGGGAAGCGCAAGCCAACACTGGCTAGCGCGTTGTATCCCGCATACGCTGGGTCGGATTCGGACTCATCACCGAACTTGTCAGATGCGTAGTTAGCGTAGGTGTCTGGCAGGTCAAGGCGCTCCTTCAGGCGGGCAATGTCAGAGGCCATGTCGCGAATCAAGCCACTGGTGGGCATGTCGCGGGTGCGCTCTGATAGCGCTGCGAGGTCAGAGCCGAGTGCCGAAACGCGCGGTTCGATTTCACGCTTCCAAAGATTGAGTTTGCCGATGTCCTGCGCGTTAGCCAAGGCCGAAGGCAGGC
>DYLI01000185.1 GCA_020722165.1 Halothiobacillus neapolitanus
GGCATGATGTGGGTCGAGCTGCTGGACGGGCGTCGCCTGGGGGTGCCTTTGGCCTATTTTCCACGCCTTTTGCGCGCATCATCCGAGGCTCGCATGAACTACACCATCTCCGGCGGTGGCAAAGGCTTGCACTGGGATGAGCTGGATGAAGACATTAGTGTTGAAGGCTTGTTACAGGGTGTGGGCGACCGAACCAGTGCGCCGCGTCGGAGTGCTGCATGAATCATATCTTTCGTAATGGTTTGCTCATCGCGTTCGCCGTCATCATTCTCGATCAGGTCACCAAATTTTGGGCGGCTTCGGCCTTGAGTTATGCCGCGCCCGTGCCAATTTTGCCCGGCTTTAATTTGACCTTGATGCACAACCCCGGTGCGGCATTTAGCTTTTTGGGCGATGCGGGCGGCTGGCAGCGTTGGTTTTTCCTTGCATTAGCGCTGGGTGTGAGCGGCTGGCTGGCGCTGTGGCTGCGTAAACTGGGTGAAGGTGAACGCTGGATGGGCTTGGCGCTTGCCTTGCTGATTGGCGGCGCGCTGGGGAATGCGATTGATCGGGTTTATCTCGGCTATGTGGTTGATTTTATTGATTGGTATTGCTGCGGCCATCACTGGCCCGCATTCAATATCGCCGATTCTGCCATTTCTGTCGGCGCGGTATTGCTGTTTATTTTGATGCTGCGCGAAGACAAGAAGGAGACTGCAAAATGAGTAAAATTCTACCTGGTTGTCGCGTTAAGCTGGCGTTTACCCTCACTTTGCTGGACGGCACAGAGGTTGATTCTGCCAGCGAGCAGGAGCCGATGGAGTTGCTGGTGGGCGATGGCAGTATCAGCGCAGGTCTGGAGTTTGCTTTTCAGGGGATGCGCGCGGGCGAATCCGGGCGGTTTGATATTCCTGCGGGCATTGCCTTTCCTGCACCAGATAGCGATAAGGTATTCGTGCTGCCGCCCGAGGATTTTGACAGCGATATCGTGCCCGAGGTCGGCCAATTTATTGAATTTGACTTGCCCAGCGGCGAGGCCACGGTAGCGCGGGTTTTGAACATCAGCGAGGACGGGATGGAGCTGGACTTCAATCACCCGCTGGCCGGTTTGCCGCTGGTGTTTGAAGTGCAAATTTTGGATGTACAGTGCTGATATGAATACTTACCCCTTGATTCAACTCGCCAATCCGCGCGGCTTTTGCGCCGGGGTGGATCGAGCGATTGAGATTGTCGAACGTGCGTTGGAACTGTTCGGTGCGCCGATTTATGTGCGCCATGAAATCGTGCATAACCGCTACATCGTCGATGATTTGAAAGCCAAGGGGGCAATTTTCATTGAGGATTTGCCGGATGTACCCGATGGCGCCACGCTGATTTTCAGCGCGCATGGCGTGTCCAAGGCGATTGAAGATGAGGCGGCGGCGCGCGGATTGCGTATTTTTGATGCCACCTGCCCGCTGGTGACCAAGGTGCATCTGGAGGTAGCTCGCCACGCTAAACAACAACGTGAAGTAGTGCTGATCGGTCACGCGGGTCACCCGGAGGTCGAGGGCACGATGGGGCATTACGATGCGGGACTAGGTGGGCGGATTCATCTGGTCGAATCGGTCGAGGATGTCGACGCGCTTGACGTGCTGGATGCGGAAAATCTGGCATTTTCCACGCAAACCACACTCTCGATGGACGAAACCCAGTCGATTGTCGAAGCCTTGCGCGCACGTTTCCCGGCGATTGCCAGCCCGCGCAAGGATGATATTTGCTACGCCACCCAGAACCGCCAGGATGCGGTGAAACAGTTGATGCAGGATTGCGATTTGCTGCTGGTGGTGGGGAGTAAAACCAGCTCGAATTCCAATCGCCTGCGTGAAATCGGCGAGCGTATGGATGTGCCAAGTTATTTGATCGACGGTGCGGAAGATATTCGCGCCGAGTGGCTGGTGGGCAAACAGCGCATTGGATTGACCGCAGGTGCGTCGGCTCCCGAAGTGCTGGTGCAGGCGGTGATTGCCCATTTGCGCGCCTGTTGCGATGCGCAAGTGCTGCGTGAGGATGAGTCAGCACGTGAGTCGGTGGTGTTTCCCATGCCAAGGGAGTTGCGACGCGAGGTCGTCTGAGGTTGACGGGGACTTGCGCCGAAAGGCGCGGCTTT
>DYLI01000186.1 GCA_020722165.1 Halothiobacillus neapolitanus
GCCGAGCGATCCGCAGGTGTTTGCAGGCTATCAGGCCATGGTCATTACCCAGCCGGAAAATGGAGCGGGCTTGAATAATGGAGCAGGTGATGTGGACGTGAGTGTGAGTTTGGTGCCGCCTTTGCGCACTGATTTGGGGCATGGCTTGACCATAACCCTTGACGGCAAACCTGTGCTGCAAAATAGTGCGCGCATGAATGTGGCCTTAGCGGACGTGGATCGCGGCGAGCATGTATTGGAGGCGTTTGTGCTCAACGCTAATGCGCAGGTTGTGTTTCAGTCCGCGCCAGTAAAATTCAGTCTGCAACGCACCAGCCTGTTCCTGCCCGGTCGCGCAGGGCAAGTGCCACCCGGTGCGGTGCCAACACCGCGTCCGGTAGTGCCCATACCGCGTGCTGCACCGTAATTGTTCCGGGATACTTACAGTCGCGTAGCCCGGATGCCAATCCGGAGCAGGTATTTGCACAGATCGGGCGCAAATTGGCCTGATCGTTGCTTTAATCCATGGCATGAAAACCTTGCCCTTTGACTCCGCAAACATCCCTGCACCCGCCTTGCTCGAACATTTAAGTGTGGCGGTGCTGTGGCTGGATGAGCATTTGCAGGTGACTTATCTCAACCCGGCCGCCGAAGCCTTGTTGGGCACAAGCCAGCGTCAGGCGTATGGCGAGCCGGTGTGCAATCTGCTTGCAGGCGAAACCATGCTGCCGGAACAGATGCAGCATTCTCTCGATATCGGCCACCCCTGCACCTTGCGCGAAATTTTGCTGCATGTCGCCGGGAGTGATGTGGTGATTGATTGCGCCATGAGCCCGCTGCACGACCCTGAGTTGGGCGCGGGTCTTTTGGTGGAGATGATGGATATTGACCGGCATTTGCATATCGCCCGCGAGGAGCACTTATTGGCACAGCAACAGGCCACACGCAGCCTGTTGCGCGGTCTGGCGCATGAAATCAAAAACCCGCTCGGTGGCTTGCGCGGCGCGGCGCAATTGCTGGATAGCGAACTGAACAACCCGGAACAACGCGAATATACCGAAGTGATATTGCGCGAAGCCGACCGCTTGCGCAGTTTGGTCGATCGCATGATTGGCTCGCCGGTGCGCCCCAAAATGGGTATGGTGAATATCCATGAATCGCTTGAGCATGTGCGCCGTCTGGTGATGCTGGATACCCAGGGGCGTGCGCTGCGCTTACTTACAAACTATGACCCAAGTATTCCTGAGTTGTACGCCGCCCCTGACTTGTTGATTCAGGCGGTGCTGAATATCGTGCGCAATGCGGCGCAAGTGATGGATGAGCAGGATGATGCGCAAATTATTTTGCGCACTCGGGTCATGCGCCAGTTCACTATTGGCACAAGCCGCCATCGCCTGGTGGCACGCATTGATATTGAGGACAACGGTCCCGGCATTCCGCCTGCGTTGCAAGACACGCTGTTTTTACCCATGGTCAGTGGGCGCAAGGGGGGCATTGGTTTGGGTTTGTCGATTAGCCAATCCTTAATTGCGCAGCATCACGGCCTGATTGAGTTTGTCAGCCAACCGGGCAAAACCGTGTTCACGGTATTACTGCCTATGGGCACCGCCCACGGAGACTCCACATGAATACAACACACGATGTCTGGATCGTGGACGACGATGCCTCGATACGCTGGGTGCTGGAGAAAGCCATGAGCAAGGCCGGTTTGCGCGCGCGCATGTTCGAGTCGGCGGACGAGGTTTTGAGCAACTTACGCAAGCAACAGCCCGCCGCCTTGTTGAGCGATATACGTATGCCGGGGGTGGATGGGTTGGAATTGTTGCGTGAGGTGCGCACGCATTATCCGCGCCTGCCGGTGGTCATCATGACCGCGCATTCTGATCTGGATAGCGCGGTGAATGCGTTTGAAGGCGGGGCGTTTGATTACTTGGCCAAACCGTTTGACACCAACGAGGCGGTGACTTTGGTGCGCCGCGCCATCGACAGTGGTCGCGAAGTGGACGAGAAAACGCCTGCCGCAGCGGAGGCCGCACCGAGCATTATCGGCCAGTCGCCCGCCATGCAGGAGGTGTTTCGCGCCATTGGTCGGCTGGCGCGCTCCAGCATTACCGTGCTGATTACCGGCGAATCTGGCACGGGCAAGGA
>DYLI01000033.1 GCA_020722165.1 Halothiobacillus neapolitanus
TGTGGCACGGGCAAGGCTCAAAGCCTTGCACCATGAACATCACCCGCGTGGGTAGGCCATCTTTTATTTTGAAACCTAGAGGAAAAAACGCATGAAGCGTGTTGTGGCAATGTCGAGTTTGGTTTTGGCGATGGGTTTGACAGTAATGCCGCTGGCTTGGGCGGATACGGCGGGCGACGCTTTGGCGGCCAAGCTCAAGGCTGCCATGCCGGGCATCCCGCTGACTTCAGTCACGCCGACTCCGGTCGCGGGGATTTATGAGGTGGTGGCCGGGTCGGATGTGATTTACATGAGCGCCGATGGCAAATACATGTTTCAGGGCGTGCTGGTCGATTTCGAGGCGCGCAAGAATCTGACCGAAGCTCGCCGCGTGGGGATTCGTGCCGATTTGCTCAAGCAGGTTAAGGATGAGGACACCATTATTTACGCCCCCATGGGCGCACCCAAGCACACAATTACGGTATTTACCGACCCAAGTTGCCCATACTGCCGCAAACTTCACGCCGAAGTGCCTGAATTGGTAAAAAACGGCGTGAAAGTGCGTTATGTACTCTATCCACGTGCCGGCTTGGACTCGCCGGTGGGCAAAACCAGCATCGGTATCATGTGTGCCAAAGACCCTAAGGCTGAGTTGGACAAATCCCTAGCCGGGCAAACGGTTAATTTGCCAGTGTGCGACAAGCACAATTTGGCTAAAATTCTTGAACTCGGTCAAACACTTGGCTTAGAAGGCACACCGTATGGCGTGACCGATAACGGCACGGTCATTGGCGGCTACATGCCAGCGGCCAAGTTGCTGGAAACCCTGGACAAGCCCAAATAAGCCCAAATAAGCCCCTGCCGCGTAGCCCGGATGAAGCGTAGCGCAATCCGGGGAGGGTTGCGCCCATGGTGACACCTGCCCCGGATTGTCGTCCGGGCTACAGCTTGTCGGGCGTCAACGCCCTCCTGCAGAAAACATCATCACTCAATGCAACATGCCAAACATTTTGCGCCGATAGGTTGTGGTCAGCGGGTTGCTATCGCCCAGTATTTCAAAAATCTGCACCATACCCTTGCGTCCTGCGCCGTCGTTATAACTACGATCAAGCTGCATCAGGCTCAAATACTGTTGCAAAGCCGCTTCGTGCTGCCCTTGCGTGACCAACAGCACCGCCAGTTTTTCGCGCGCATCGCAATCGGCTGGATTAGCTGCAAGGCGGCTTTGCAACTCAGTCATATCCCCCGCACTTTGCGCTTGTTGGCCGAAATGAATCTGTGCCTTGAGCTCACGCGCCATACCCGCTTCAGCAGCGCTATCAGGAATAGAACTTAACATGCTCAGTGCCTGCTCAATCTTGCCGCTGTGCGCGGCAAAGCGTGCCAAGGTGAACAGCACCTTCGAGTTTTGCGGGTCAAGCTCGTGCGCCAGGCGCAATAACTCCAGGGCTTCTGCTTCATGATCTTGTTCAAGCAAGTCCATTGCTTGATGAAACATCAGGTCCGACTCGCGCACCATATGCTTGTCGATCAAGGCGCGAATGGCTGATTCGGGCTGCGCCCCCATAAATTGATCGACCACTTCGCCATCCTTGAACAACATCACCGTCGGCAGGCTGCGGATGCCGAATTGCGCCGCAAGGTTTTGCTCCACATCAGTGTCCACATAGGCCAAATGCACCTCGCCGTTATAGCTTTCCACCACCTTTTTCAACAAAGGTTTCAACACCTGGCAGGGCTGGCACCACGAAGCCCAAAAATCCACCAGCACAGGTTGTTTCATCGACGCTTGGATAACGTGCTCTGCGAAAGTGAGTTCATTCGCATCAAAAACGTAATCGGTCATGGGAGATCCTCGTAATCGTCTTGTTTAATATGTAGCCTGGATGAAGCGTAGCGCAATCCGTGGAAGCACGTACCCTACAGGGATACCTGCCCCGGATTGTCATCCGGGGCTACGCTTACAATACACCGCACCCAAAAATGCTCCGACAGAAATTAAATCACAAAATCGTCACAAAACGCTTGACGCGCAGCAAAAGCTGTATAAAATGCGCCCCCGTCAACACACGTTGATACCTGCGTCCCCATCGTCTAGAGGCCTAGGACATTGCCCTTTCACGGCAGTAACTGGGGTTCGAATCCCCATGGGGACGCCACTATTCTCTCGGTTCGGATTAAACAATCCGAGCGTCATCGAAATCCAGCCCTCCTGTCCACTCATTAAGAGTGTGAGTCTCCCCAGCAACACAATCATGTGATGCTACAAAAAGACTTGGTACGACGATCGTTGGTTCGGCTTCGATGCTGAAGTTATCGCCAACGATTTGCGGCCTGCTCCAAAAGCAATTCCGTACTCTGAAAGCTATCGCCGAGAGTCCCTTATTGTCTTTTGTCTAGCAGGAAAAATACCATGACAACCCAAACAGCCATCGAAACCACCTTTGCCGATCTTGGCGTTAACGAACAAATCGTCGCCAACCTCGCTGCACTTGGTCTCACCAAGCCCACCCCCGTCCAAGCCGAAGCTATTCCGGTGCTGCTGCAAGGCCGTGACTTGATCGCCAAAGCGCCCACGGGTACCGGCAAAACCGCCGCCTTTCTCTTGCCTGGCATGACTCGCATCGTCAGCGAGCCTAAAGAAGGTCGCGGCCCGCGCATCCTCGTGCTTGCCCCCACCCGTGAACTTGCCCAGCAAGTCACCAAAGCAGCCATCAGCTTTGGCCGTGGCCTGCGTAGCGCACGCGTGGTCTGCATTACCGGCGGCGAACCCTACCCAATCCAGAACCGCGAGCTGTCCAAACCCTACGATATCCTGGTCGCCACCCCAGGCCGTCTGCTTGACCAAATGAACAATGGCCGCGTGCATTTCGACCGCATTGAAATGCTGGTACTCGACGAAGCCGACCGTATGCTCGACCTTGGTTTTGCTGACGACATGCGCGCCATTGCTGATGCCATGCCGCAAGAGCGTCAAAGCGTGTGCTTCACCGCCACCTTGTCATCCAGTGTTGTGCGTTTGGCCAGCGACTTGTTGAACAACCCGGAAAAACTCGAAGTTGCCCAACAAGAATCCAACCGTGATTCCATTGATCAGCAAGTCATCTTTGTCGATCACGTCGATCACAAGCGCGAACTGCTCAACCACCTGTTGAATGATGCCACCGTCAGCCAGGCCATCGTCTTCACCGCCACCAAGCGCGATGCCGACCAGCTTGCGCTGGAGCTGGAAGATGCCGGTCAAGCCGCAGGTGCATTGCATGGCGACCTTAACCAGCGTCAACGTACCCGTATGCTCGACCAACTGCGCAGCGGTCGTTGCCGTATTCTGGTAGCGACGGATGTGGCAGCACGCGGTATCGACGTGGCAGGCATTACCCACGTCTTCAACTTCGATCTGCCGCGTCAGGCCGAAGATTACGTACACCGCATTGGCCGTACCGGTCGTGCCGGTGCCACCGGAACCGCCATCTCCTTTGTCAGCCGTCGTGACATCGGAATTCTGCGCAATATCGAACACTATGTAGGCGACAAAGTGCGCGTCATTGAAGTCGAAGGTCTTGAAGCGCGCTTCAAGCCACAAGAAGGCGATCGTGGTTCCGCGCCGCGTGGTCATCACGCTCGCCCCGGTAGCACCGGTGGCGGTTACCGTGGTGGCAACCGTAACGAAGGCAGCGGCAATGGCGGCGGCTACCGTGGAGCAGGCGCAGGCGCAGGCAATGGTGAAGGCCGTTCCTATGGTCGCGGTGGTAATGGCGGCGGATATGCGGGCGGCAATAGCAATGGCAACACGGCGGGCGCACGCGGCAACGGCGGCGGCAATGGCTACAGTGATGCCCCGCGTCGCGCCTACGGCGACACACCGCGTCCAGCGGCGCGCCCGCCCGTCCGTGACGGTGCAGGCGTACCCCGCCGCAAGTTCTACGACTAAACCAGTAGCCCGGATGCAGCGAAGCGCAATCCGGGGATGGTCGTGCCTGTGGTGATACTGGCTCCGGATTGGCATCCGGGCTATGAAGACAACCTTAAAACCCCTTGGTGACACGAGGGGTTTTTTTTGTGGGCGCGGTTAAAGGGAGAATTCTCACGGTCCTGGCCTCCCTCATTTAAGAAGAGAGAGTGTTTTCCTCATTTTTGCAAAGTTGGGCTTGATTTATCTTCCCCCTTTGAAAAAGGGGGGGCATTTTTTCTTCCCCCACTTTGAAAAGGGGGAGCATTTTTTTTCCCCCCTTTGAAAAAGGGGGGTGAGGGGGGATTTCCAACCTCAGCACGCAGCGTTGCCTTCGCAAATCCCCCCCCAGCCCCCCTTTGCCAACGGGGGGGGAGAAATCGAGCGTTTGCCAAGGGGGAGAGGTCTAGCGTTTGCCAAGGGGGAGAGGTCGAGCGTTTGCCAAGGGGGGCGCGTTGTTAAAGATGGCGTAGCCCTGTGCCACTTTGTTGCACTATAGCAACGCATAAGTTGCACCACGATTAAGCGCTTGTGTATAAAGACTCCCGTGACCCCGATACTGTTCGGGACGTCCTTCCAAACCTCCAGGAGATACCTCAATGAAGAAGCACATTATTGCTGTTGCTGTAGCTGCCGCCTTTGCAGCTCCAGTCGCCATGGCCGACACCACCCTTTACGGCCTGGCCAACATGTCACTTGATTATATTGGTGTTGAAAGCGATGCCAAAAATCCAAGCGACTCAAATTTCAACGTCCAGTCTGGTTCTTCACGCATCGGTGTGAAAGGCTCAGAAAAAATCAGCAGCGATCTGTCAGCTGTTTACCAAGCTGAGTTCGGTGTGAACATGTCTGAAGGCAGCACCGCACTGACCAGTCGCAACCAATATGTTGGCCTGAGCAGCAAGAGCGTCGGTACCTTCATCGCTGGTCGTCATGACACCCCATTAAAGTCGGCCGTGGCTAAATATGACCTGTTCGGCGACCAAGTTGGCGACAACGGCAACGTTGCCGGTGCCAAGTACGGCACCAGCGCTGGTTTCAACCTGCGTACTCCTAACACCATCGCTTACATTACTCCAAACTTGGCTGGCTTTAACGCCACTTTGGCTTATGTTGCAGAACATGATCAAGTTGCAGTTACTGATGGCTACGACAATAATAGCAACGACGCTTTCTCTGTGTCTGCAGGCTATGCATTCAAAGAACTGTTCAATGTGACTGCTGCTTATGAGCTTCACAACCAGAAAGAAGCTAAGCTTGGCCGTGGTAAGGAAGATGCTTGGATGTTGGGCGCTGGTGTAAACGTTGCTGGTTTCAAGGTCAATGGCTTGTATCAGCAAATGAAGAGCTTTGACGAAACCAATAACAAAACCAATGTATTTGGTTTGGGCGCAGCTTACACCTTCGGCAAGAAGCACACTGTGAAGGGTCAATGGTATCAGGCTGATTCCGATTCTCTTGCTGACAAGCGCAATATGTTCGCTTTAGGTTATGACTTTGCCATGGGCAAGCAAACCACCCTGTTCGCAGCTTATGCCTACGGTGACAACGGTCAAGCCACATGGAAGGATGGTCATAATGGTGCTACCCCAATCCACGGTACACAAGACTCTAACGCCTTCTCTGTAGGCATGAAGTACAAGTTCTAATCATGACGTAAGCCTTCCTGGTGAAGGCTTACTCTGGTTAAACCTGTGATTCAACAAAAAGCGACCTTCGGGTCGCTTTTTTTATGGGTGATTTTGATGTGGATTGATCCTTACCCCTTGGAAAAAGGGAAGATCGAATCGAGGAGACAGAGGGAGATTAGATTTAAACGGGGTAGTTTAAGCTTGGCCGTGTAAATCCCCCCTAGCCCCCCTTTTTCAAAGGGGGGAACAGAACAATGCCGATTGCGCCTGCTCAATGGAAAGTCCCCTAGCCCCCCTTTTTCAAAGGGGGGGAATAGAACGGGCATTTTGTTGGATTTGGATTTATTTTCCCCCTTTGAAAAAGGGGGACTAAGGGGGATTTAGATGAAACGGAGAATTACCCGCCAATCTTGCGCACGCCATCCTTGTCGGCCAGAATCAACACATCCGCTGGGCGAATGGCGAAGATGCCGACGGTAACGATACCGGGCAGGTTGTTAAGCTGCGCTTCGAGTTTTGCGGGTTCCATGATTTCGAGGTTGTGGACATCGAGAATCTGGTTGCCGTTGTCGGTGATGAAGTCGTCGCGGTAGACGGGGTTGCCGCCGAGTTTGACCAGTTCACGGGCGATCATGCTGCGTGCCATGGGGATAACTTCAATCGGCAGGGGGAATTTGCCGAGCATGGGCACGAGCTTGCTTTCATCGGCAATGCAGACGAATTTTTTGGCGAGATGGGCAATAATTTTTTCGCGGGTGAGCGCGCCGCCGCCGCCTTTGATAAGTTGCAGGTATTGGTTGGCTTCGTCAGCGCCATCGACATAGACGGGGATTTCGCTGACTTCGTTGAGGTTGAAAACGGTGATGCCGTGTTTGCGCAGGCGCTCCGTTGAGGCGTTGGAGCTGGAGACCGCACCTTCGATTTGGTGTTTGATGGTAGCGAGGCCGTCGATAAAGTGGTTGACGGTGGAGCCGGTGCCTACGCCGACAATCATGCCGGGTTTGATGTATTCAAGGGCGGCAAGGGCGGCTTGGCGTTTGAGATCGTCTGGGTTGGTGCTCATGGCGTGTTTCTCGTGTGGGTCAAGGAGGGATTAAATAAGCTCGTCTTCAGAAGGGAGGGGCGGTAGATCGGGCAGGATGACAGGGATGAATTGATCCCATTCGATGCAGACCGGAACCACGCTGGCGCAGCTTTGTCCGCGTAGGGACTGGATGTCGGTGTCATAACGCACGCCATTGTGGCGGTAGATAAACACCATGCCGTCAATGGGGTGAATCACCCAGTATTCGCGCACGCCAACACGTTCGTAGAGCGCGCGCTTGGTAATTTGGTCATAGCTTGCGCTGCCCGGTGAGAGGATTTCGATAATCCAGTCGGGTGCGCCAACCACGCCACGTTCGTCAATTTTGTTTGGGTCGCAGACGACGAGGATATCGGGTTGCACCACATGGTCGGTGTCTTGGTCGCGGTCGTTGGGGTGTTTGGGCAGGCGTACATCCAGTGGGGCGACGAAGGGGCGGCAGGCGGTATTGTCGAGTTGGTTGGCGATCTGTCGCACAACCTGCAATACAACATCTTGATGGCGCACGCTGGGCGCGGCGGCCATGGCGTAGGCCTTGCCGTCGATTAGTTCATAGCGTGGCGTGTCCGGCCAGGTTAGGTAGTCGGCGTAGGTGTAACGTGCTTCGGGTTTGATGCGTTGCGGGGCGCAATTCATGGCAATGAGCTCGTATCGGTGTGTTGCCGGGATTGTGGCTCAGCTTGGTCGTTGTGCCAAGAGTTATACATTCATGCCAGAAACAGGCTGTAGGCCGGGTTATCAGTTTCGTCCCAGTAGGGGAAGCCTAATTCTTTGAGGAAGCTTTCAAACCCTTGGCGTTCGGCGGAAGGGACTTGGATGCCGACAAGGACGCGGCCATAGTCGGCGCCGTGGTTGCGGTAGTGGAACAGGCTGATGTTCCATTCCGCGCCCATGCGGGTAAGAAATTGCAGCAGTGCGCCGGGGCGTTCGGGGAATTCAAAGCGGTAGATGATTTCGTGTTCGACGCGCACGGCATGGCCGCCCACCATGTGGCGCATGTGCAATTTGGCCATTTCGTTGCCGCTCATGTCGAGTACGGGATAAGCGCGTGTTTTGAGTTCTTGGATGATGGCTTCTTTTTCCGCTGCGCCTGCGTTGATCTGTACGCCGACAAAGATATGAGCATCGCGCTGGTCGTTGTAGCGGTAGTTGAATTCGGTAATGGCACGTCGTCCCAGGGTTTCGCAGAAGGCGCGGAAGCTGCCGGGGCGCTCGGGTATGGTGACGGCAAACAGGGCTTCGCGTTGTTCGCCCAGGTCGGCGCGTTCGGCAATGTGGCGCAGGCGGTCGAAGTTCATGTTGGCGCCGGAGTTGATGGCGATGAGGGTTCTCCCCCTCTCCTCCAGCCCTTCTCCCGCAAGGGGCGAGGGGAGTTTAGCGACATAGCGCTTTAAGCCAGCAATCGCTAAGGCTCCTGCAGGTTCGGCAATAACGCGGGTGTCGTCGAAAATGTCTTTGATGGCGGCACTCATTTCGTCGGTGCTGACCAGGATGACTTCATCGACGCATTCGCGGGCGATGCGGAAGTTTTCCGCGCCGGCTTGCTTGACCGCCACGCCGTCGGCAAACAGGCCGACTTGCGGCAGGATGACGCGCTCGTCGGCGGCGAGGGCGGCGTGCATACATGCGGCATCTTCCGGCTCGACACCGATAATGCGCGTGGTGGGGCGCAGGTGTTTGATGTAGGCGGCAACTCCGGCGATTAGGCCGCCGCCGCCGACGGGGACAAACACGGCTTCAATCGGGTCGGGGTGCTGACGCAGGATTTCCATGCCGACGGTGCCTTGTCCGGCAATAATTTCAGGGTCGTCAAAGGGGTGGATAAAGCTCAAGCCTTCGCGCCCGGCGAGCGTGCAGGCGTGGGCATAGGCTTCGTCGTAGGCGTCGCCATGCAGCACAACTTCGGCACCACGGCGGCGCACGGCATTCACTTTGATGGCTGGGGTGGTGGTGGGCATGACGATCACGGCGCGTAAGCCCATACGTTGCGCAGCAAGGGCGACACCTTGGGCGTGATTGCCCGCGCTGGCGGCAATCACGCCGTTTTGAATTTCGCCACGCAAGCGCATGTGGTGAATTTTGTTGTAGGCACCGCGCAGTTTGAAGGAGAACACCGGCTGCAGGTCTTCGCGCTTGAGTAGCACGGTGGCGTTCATGCGCGTGGAGAGCAGGGGCATGGCATCCAGCGGGCTTTCAATCGCCACGTCATAGACGCGGGCGTTGAGGATGCGGTCGAGGTAGTCGCGGGTGATGCTCATGCGTGATCTTCTAGTTCGAGAATGGCGTGCCAGTCGGCATCTGTCACGGGCATGACTGAGAGGCGGTTGCCCTTGCGCACCAGCGGCATGTGTTCAAGCTGCGGTAGGGCTTTCATTTCTTGCAGGGTGATGTTGCGTTTGAGATGGCGCACAAAGCGTAAATCAACCATGTCCCAGCGCGATTTGTCGGCGGTGCTTTTGGGGTCAAAGTACTTGCCTTCGGGGTTATCCCAGGCGGTATGGTCGGGGTAGGCTTCGCGCACGATTTCTGCGATACCGACAATGCCCGGCTCTTTGGTGTTGGAATGATAGAAAAACACCAGGTCGCCGATCTTCATGCTGCGCATAAAGTTGCGTGCCTGATAGTTGCGCACACCGTCCCAGCCTTCGGTTTGCGTTGGGCGGTTGGCGAGGTGGTCGATGCCAAAAACATCGGGTTCAGATTTCATCAGCCAGTAGGCCATTGTTGCGTATCCGTGGAGTGAGTGTATTGGTGAATTGTCGCTTCTGAACATGGGATGGTAAATCCCCCCTCGCCCCCCTTTCCCAAAGGGGGGAATTAAAAAAGACGGAGAATCTTCTTTACTTCCCCTTTGAAAAAGGGGGGGAGCGAAGCGAGGGGGCAGAGGTGGATTTGAACAAGCGTAACCCGTGTTCGGTCACGATGCCATCCAGCGGGATGTCCCATGCGGCGGCGGGCAGGGTGGGGCAGCGTTGCAGTTCAAAGGCCACGCCGATCAGTAGCGGTTTGCACCAGCGGCGGCGCGCATGGCGGAAGGCAAAACTGCGATCATAAAAGCCGCCGCCCATGCCGAGGCGGTTGCCATGCTCATCAAAACCGACGAGGGGCATGAGCACTGCATCGAGTTGGGTGGGGCGCAGGTGTTGGCGTGAGTGAATGCGGGGCTCGGGAATGCCAAAACGGTTGGAATACAAGCTGGATGAAGCTGACCACGGTGCAAAGCGCAGGCGGGAGCCGTGCATGAGTATGGGTAGGTAACGTTGTTGTTGGGTGTTTTTTCTATTTAATAATGGGCGCAAATCAACTTCGCCGTCGCTTGGCCAATACAGGGCAAGATGGCGCGCGCGTTTGAGGCGCGGGTGTTGGCTGATTGCACGCAGAATGGCTGCTTCGCGCTCAATACGCGCCGTGCCGTGCAGCTCGCGGCGGGCTTGGCGTAGGGTTTGGCGAAGTTCTTTGCGCGAAAAGGGTTGCATGCTGGGTCGTTTAATGACGAAAAACCGACGAGGCTTAAATACAAAAGGCCGAGCATGATGTCGGCCTTGTGCTACGAATTCAGGGGTCTTCCAGATGCGGCGTTGCTGGCTACGTACCTTGAACCGAGCGGTTCAAGTCGGGGAAGGTGGCATGACGCGTCAGGCTTTCCGCACAAAGACGGACATGCACACGGCATCAAAGCGACCAGCCCCTGGGGGTGCATTTAAGGCTCAAGGGGATTGAACCAGTGGGCGCTCGCCCTAGAAGACTTGAGTTCATTCTAATCCGTCTTTCTGGCTTTGCAATGCTCTTGTGGGTCTATTTATTCTTTGAGTGCATCCTGCATCCGTTGGTGCAGGCTGTCGGCTTCGTGTTGTACAGAGTGGGTGATGACGTGCTGTTCATCGGACAGGGTGGCTTCTTGGGTAACAGGCGGGCGAGCAGCTTGTGCGTTAAGGCGGTCGTAAGCATCGCGCAACTGGAGTAATTCGTGTGTCAGGTTGATGGCGGCCATGACTGCAACACGATCATTGCCGATAACTTTGCCGCTATGGCGTATTTCGCGCATTTTGCTGTCGAGGTGACGCGCGGCGCGGATAAGTGCATCACGCTCTTGTGGCGGGCAGGCAATGCGAAATTCTTTGTCGAGTACGGTGACGCTGACGGGGGTGGCGGCTTCTTGATTCATGTGGGTTCGTCCTGTTGGAGGAGAAGTTGTTCCAGAATGGGCGTTAGACGTTCTTCGGTGTTGGTCACGAGCTTGAGTAAAAATTCGTTGTCTTCAAGCAATTGATGGTTACGTTGCTTGAGTTTGGCGTTTAGCTCAATGAGTTGCTGAATGTCGGCTTGCAGTAATTGCCAAGTGTCTTCGCTAAGGATTCGTTGCATGTGGGTGATTCGTGGAGGAAATAAATTGAAGTTGTGCAGAATCATAGCCTAATCATTGCCTGCGTTGGTGTTTTTACATGGGCTTGGCTCGGGTAGCAGTCTGTCGGGCTTGAGCGGCTGTAGCGAAAAAGTCGCCGACCGAGGACAGATTTTGACGATTTTTTCGGCAATAGAAGGGGCTATTGGCTAAAAAATCGATGACACTGGATCGGTTAGCGGCTTTTGCAGCCAGGTCGTCTTAAGTCCGACGGGCTGCTTGTGATGTGGCGTGTTAGGATTTGGCAGGTTTCGTGGTCTGTGTGAGGAGTCATGTATGGTGAGTTTTGACAAGGTTGAGGCGGCATTGCGTGATGCGGATATGCAGGCGGCAGAGGCGCACGGTACGTTGGTTGGCATGGTGTGCGCCGCTGGGCAGACTTCTGTGCAGGACTGGTGGGCGCAGGTGTATGAGCCTGTTGAAGGGCAGGATGCGCCGACTCGGCCTGATGTGATTGACCTCATGGCCGCCGAAACGCTGGACGGCTTGTTGGACGCGTCGGGAACGTTTGATTTGATGCTACCCGATGATGAAGACGCATTGGAGGCGCGTGCCGATGCGCTGCATGAGTGGTGTCATGGCTTTTTGTACGGCTATGGTGTTGCAGGTGGGCGTGATGTTGGGCTTTTGCCGGAGGAGGCCGCCGAGCTTTTGCGTGATATGACTCAGTTTGCGCAGGCGCGCTTTGAGTTGGGTGACGATGCCGAAGAGGATGAGTTGTCGTACAGCGAGTTGGTGGAGTATCTGCGTGTAGGCGTGATGTTGTTGATTGAAACGCTGTACCCGCGTGCCCAGCCCAAGGCGGAAACCGCGCTGGATGACGATGAGCCTTTGGATATTGAAGACTTGTGGGCGCAGATTGCCAAGACCAAGGCGCAAACTTTGCATTAATGGGGAGGCTGATAAACGTGTCGATTCATCCCATGTTGAATAAAAAAAATTTTGCCAAGCGGCGGAAGCGTGTGCTGGCATCTTTGGGCGCGGATGCGGTGGCGATTATTCCGGCATCCAGCGAGCAGTTGCGTAATCGGGATACGCCTTTTCCTTTTCGGCAAAACAGTGATTTTCGCTATTTGACGGGCTTTGAGGAGCCGGATGCGTTTTTGGTGTTGGCACCGAAACATGCGCTGGGTTCGAGTGTTTTGTTTGTGCGCCCGCGTGATGCGGCGCGTGAGCAGTGGGACGGACGGCGTGCCGGGGTTGAGGGTGCGCTTAAACTTTACGGGGTCGATCAGGCATTCACGCTGGATGAGATGGATGCCAAGTTGCCCGAATTGCTGGCTGGGCGAGGTCAGGTTTTCGCGCCTTTGGGCGAGGACATAGGCTTTGCCGAAAGGCTATTCGGTTGGCTGGCGGCGGTACGGCGTTTGCAGCGCACCGGCGTGAAAGCGCCGAGCGCGTGGCAGGATAGCTCCACGCTTTTGCATGAGATGCGCTTATTTAAGGATGAGGATGAACTGGCCGTGTTGCGCGAAGCCTGTCGTATCAGTGCGCTGGGGCATGTCGCGGCGATGCAGGCTTGCCGCCCCGGCGCGGCGGAATACACGCTTGAGGCCGAATTGCTGCACACTTTCCGCCAACATGGCGGTGAGACAGCGTTTGGCTCGATTGTGGCGGGTGGGCAAAATGCCTGTATTTTGCATTACAACGAGAATCGCGACAGTTTGAAACACGGCGAGTTGGTGCTGGTGGATGCGGGCTGCGAGTGGGGAGGGTATTGCGGCGATATTAGCCGTACCTTCCCGGTGGGCGGGCGATTTTCTGACGCGCAGCGTGATGTGTACAACGTGGTGCTGGCGGCGCAGCAGGCAGCGATTGACGCGGTGCGCCCAGGCGCGAATTTCGATGCGCCGCATCAGGCCGCCGTGAAGGTGTTGACCGAGGGCTTGGTGGATTTGAAGCTGCTCAAGGGCAAGGTGAGCAAGCTTGTCGAAAAAGAAGCCTACAAGCGTTTTTACATGCACAAGACCGGGCATTGGCTGGGCATGGATACGCATGATGTCGGTGCGTACAAGGTGGATGGCGCGTGGCGACCACTGGAGCAGGGCATGGTGCTGACGGTGGAGCCGGGGCTGTATATCGACGCGGGGCGCGATGTGCCCAAAGAGTTGCGCAACATGGGTATTCGCATTGAGGACGATGTGCTGGTCACCCGCGAAGGCAGCGAGGTGTTGACCGCCGCCGCGCCGAAGACCATCGAGGCATTGGAGGAGTGCGTACCCAATGAATGAGTCACATCAAGCAGGTCTGTTCGATGTAGCCATTGTTGGCGGTGGGCCGGTGGGGGCGATTTTGGCGCATGTGCTGGCACAGGAAGGCTTTGCTGTGGTGGTGCTGGAACGCGAAACCCCGCCCGCGCAGGCGGCTGTGGGCGTGTCGGGTTTTGATGGCAGGGCGATTGCGCTGGCTGAAGGCGGGCGGCGCTTGCTGGCCGGTTGGGGGCTGTGGAGTCAGCTTGCGGCGCAGGCTGAACCGATCCGCACGATTCATGTGAACCTGCGCGGCGCACTGGGCGCGGCGCGTTTTTCTGCCCGCGAGGAAGGCGTGGACGCGCTGGGGCAGGTGCTGGATTCGGCTCGCATGGCGCCGGTGCTGTTGCAGGCGGCCAGGGATAGCGGTGTGGCGTGGCGTGCGCCTGCGGCCTACGTGGCGCATGCGCTTGATGCCGATGGCGTGAACGTGCGCTATGCAAGCGATGCTGGCGAGCAGACGCTGCGGGCACGGGTGCTGGTGGCGGCCGATGGCGCGGGTTCAGCGGTGCGGGCGGCGCTGGGCGCGGCGGTACAGGGCAGGGATTACGGCCAGGCCGCGATTCTGGCGCGGGTCGAGGTTGAGCGGGCGGAAGCCTGCACGGCCTTTGAGCGTTTTACCGAAGAAGGGCCGATTGCGCTGCTACCGATGGGTGGGGTGCGTTATTCGCTGGTGTGGGTTACGGCGACAAGGGATGTGGCGTCGCGTCTGGCGCTGAGCGATGCGGAATTCCTGGCGCAGCTTGGCGCACGTTTTGGCACGCGCCTCGGGCGCTTTGTGTCGGTCGGCGCACGCCATGCCTATGAGCTTCGCGCCACGACTGCCGAGCAGATCACCGCACCGCGTGTGGTGGTGTTGGGCAATGCGGCGCACGCGCTGCATCCGGTGGCCGGACAGGGTTTGAACCTGTGCTTGCGAGATATTCGCGCCCTGTTGGGCGAGTTGAGCCAAGCGCAACAGGAAGGGCGCGATATTGGCAGCGAGGCTGTTTTGGCTGCTTATGCGGCCTCACGCGCCTCGG
>DYLI01000187.1 GCA_020722165.1 Halothiobacillus neapolitanus
CGACCAAATACGCGCCCATCTGCTGCGCAAGATAACTGTGCTCAAAATAGGCGGAGTTAAATACACCCGGTGTCAACACCACGATCACCGGGCGATCCGTATCACGCGGACATAGCGAAGCCAGCATTTCGTACAGGCGCGTGGTGTAATCATCCAGCGGCAAGATGGTTTGATCGGCAAACAACTCCGGCAGCAAACGCTTCATCAGCCCGCGATTTTCCAGCATGTACGACACGCCCGACGGCACGCGCAAATTATCTTCCAGCACATACATCACGCCATCGCCGCCGCGCACCAAATCCGTACCACAAATATGCGCCCAGGCGCCGTGGCGCAGCTTCATGCCCTCGCAGGCCTCCAGATAGTTGGCCGAGCCGTCCAGCACATCCGCTGGAAACACACCCTCACGGATAATGTCCTGTTCGTTGTAAATATCCTCAATAAACATATTCAAAGCGCGCAAACGCTGCTTCAACCCGGCATCAATTTGCCGCCACTCGCTTTCTGGCACAATGCGCGGAATCAAATCAAACGGCCATGCCCGGTCGATATTGCCGGCATCGCTGTAGACGGTAAAACTAATGCCCATGGTCATAATCGCCGCGTCAATCGCCTCGCGGCGGGCGCGCAACTCATCCGCACTCTGCGCGTTCAAATGCGCACACAACGCCTTCGCCGTCGCGCGTGGCTCACCATGTTCATCAATCAATTCATCGTAGAACATCGTTTTTGGATAATTTTCGCAGCGCATAGTCGGTTCCCCCTAATGAGCCATGTAGCAAGCTTGAGGCCATAATCTTTGTGGCGCGTTTCTAGCTTATTTATACCTTACCCTTGTTACACTCCCTCAATTCACTAACATTCAGGATCAAACATGACCTACTGCGTCGGAATTCATGTCAACGACGGCTTGGTATTTGCCAGCGACTCACGCACCAATGCGGGTCTTGACCACATTAGCAGCTACAGCAAGCTACATTGTTACCGCTTTCCAGGCGATCGCATGTTTGTACTTTTGGCAGCAGGTAACTTGGCCACCACACAAGAAGTGGTCAAAAAGATGCACCAATCCGGTGCGGATGGCCAACCGGTTTTGAGCACCGTGCCCAATATGCACGCCGCAGTCGATTTTGTCGCCCAGCTCAGCGCCGATGTGCAACGCCAGCAACAATCCCGCGACACCGCCAATACCAATTTCGAGGCCACCTTTATTTTCGGTGGCCAAATTCTGGGGCAGCCGCCAGAGTTGTACATGATTTACGCGCAGGGCAACTTCATACATGAACCGCCACATCACCCATTTTTACAAATCGGCGAAACCAAATATGGCAAGCCGATTCTGGATCGCGTGATTCACCCCGAAACTGAACTAGAAACCGCCGCCCGCTGCGCCCTGGTTTCCATCAACTCCACCATCCGCAGTAATCTGAGCGTCGGCGCACCGATCGAACTGCTTATTTTGCAACGCGACATGGTTGATATGCCGTACCGTATCAAACTCAACGAAGATGACCCGTACTACCGCGAGCTGACTGAAAAATGGGGCGCGGGGTTGCAGCGCGCACTGGACAGCTTGCCGCGCATTCCCTGGCAGCCCAACGATACCCATGAGGCCGGACACGAGCCCATGCTGGCTGAAACCATACAGGTGTGCGCCATGCAGCAGCAACAGTTCAATCAGAGCCATTAGCTCGGACGAGCAAGACATGCGCCATAGCAGAGCTGGAATATTTCTTGCGAACAGACTTAGAACCACCCATCCAAGGAGCCTTCCGTATGTCCCCGTCCCTCGCCCTGCCCCGTTTCGGTGACAAAGAAAACTCACCCATGTTTGAGGAGTTTCTCGTACGCTTGCTCGAAGAGCGCGACCGCGTTGGACTGTCCGAAATGATTCGCGGCATTGACGCACTGATGATTACCGTCGATCCCGACCGCTCGGTCGGTTACGTCAACGAACTCTGCCTGATGACCCCATATCACTATCTGGTGACCCTGGAAAGCGCCGAGCACTACACCCACGTCCTGCGCATCGACCTCGACTCGCCCGACCTGTTGGTGCGCGAAGTCAAAGACCCCAATATGCGCGGCATCTTCCGCTGCCTCAACGA